>DASSTK010000251.1:0-10525 GCA_035707945.1 Sphingomonas sp. | reverse complement strand
ATCGAGACGATCGCCGACGTGCCCGCGCGCTCGCTGCTCAGCCGGCTTACCGACCACTATCTCCAGATCATCGCCAACCGCGCTCCGATCGGCTTCGAGGCCGAGTTCGTCAGCCAGCGCGGCCACAACACGCTGTATCGCGGCATATTGATGCCCTTCTCCTCCGACGACGAGACGATCGATTTCGTGTTCGGCGTCATCAACTGGAAGGAACTGGCCGAGGAGGATTTCGCCGCCGAGCTGGTGCTGGAGGTGAGCCAGGCGCTGCGCGAGGCGCCCACCGCGCCGGTGTGGGCGGACGGGCCGCGCGCGGACCTCGCCTTCTCCGATGCCGGGGACGAGGAAGACGCCGCCGAAGCGATCGCGCCGGAAGCGGATATCGGCCTCGCCGATCGCCTCGCCGCAGCGCGCGTGCTGGCCGAGCAGGCGCAGGGCGCGCGGCTGAAGAGCCGGGCGGCGCTCTATCGCGCGCTCGGTCTGGCCTATGATTTCTCGCTCGCCGCCGAGGCGCGGCCGGAGGAATATCGGGAATTGGTGGAGGATGCGGGGCTGAAGGTGCAGCGCCGCGCGCCGATGACGGCTGTGGTGAAGCTGGTGTTCGGAGCGGCGCTGGACAAGGCGCGCGCCACCGAGTTCGCCGCCGCGCTTTCCCATGCGCACCGCTGCGAACTGCCGCCCGGCGGCTTCGCCGCGCATATCGAGACGCGCGCGGGCGGGCTGAAGGCGATGGTCGCGGCCGAGCGCGCCGCGCGTCGCCCGGCCACAGCACCCCGCCCGCTCGCCGAACGCGCCCGCGACGCGCTGATGAGGATCGAGCCGCGCGCGATGCTCGACATTCCCTCCGACGGCGGCGAGTTCGTGCTGCTGCTCGCCCGGCGCGAGGGGGACGGACGGCTCGCCGTGCTCGCCCCCGTGCCCGGCGACGCGCCGCTGGTGGACCGGGCGATTCGCAAGATCACGCGCTGAGCTCCAGCTTCCCGCGCAACTTTCCGCCAGCCCGCAAACCGGCCGCTATCGGGGGATTTCGCGTGCGTGAGGAGGGTTGAGAAGCATCCGCGCGAGGCGCATAGGCGGGCCTATTCAACCCGATATGCGCGCCTTCCGGGCCTGCCCGGCGCGCGCGAGGAGCGGACAGGACATGACGGCATCTGTGGCGAGCGGCGGAGCTTCCGAGGGCAAAGCGGAGGCGGCCGACACGCCTGCCGCCATCGCAGGAGTCCTCACCGCCGGCGCGCTTCCCGGCGAGACCGACGGCTTCACGCAAGAAGCGCGCGAGGCCGCCGCCGCCTTCGTCGCCGCCACCATCGCCGAGCGCCGGCCCGGCCGACCCCACATCGCGCTCGAGTCCGGCACGGAAGGCGCGCGCCGCATCATGCGTCTGGCGATCGTCAATGACGACATGCCCTTCCTGGTCGATTCGGTGGCCGCCGCGGTCGCCGCGCGCGGGCTCGCCATGTATCGCCTGCTCCATCCGCTCGTCGCCGTGCGGCGGGACGCCAGGGGCAGGCTGATCGAGCTGCTGCCCGCCGGCACGGAGGGCGAACGGCGCGAATCGATCATCTATTGCGAGATCGAGCGCGCCGATGCGCGCGACCGCCGCGGCCTGTGCGACGAACTGGAAGAGGTTCTCGCCCGAGTCCGCGCCGCGGTGGAGGATTGGCCGCGCCTCCAGCAGGCCATGCGCGAGAGCGCGGGACGTCTTCCCGACGGAGAAGGCGCGGCGCTGTTGCGCTGGTTCCTTGACGGCAACATGACCCTGCTCGGCTATCGCCGCGAAGGCGTCGAGGGCGTCGATCAGGCGAGCGCGCTCGGCGAACTGCGCGCCGATCCCGAACCCCTGTGGAGCGACGAGGCGCGGCGCGAGGCGATCTCCTGGTTCCAGGGCGGCGGCGAGGCCCCGCTGATGCTCAAGGCCGATCGCGATTCCGCCGTCCACCGCCGCGCGCCCTTCGATCTGGTGGTGCTGCCGCGCCGCGAGGGCGGAAAGGTGACGGGGCTGGACGTCCATGCCGGGCTGTGGACATCGGCCGCGCTCGCCACCCGCCCCGATCGCGTGCCGCTGCTCCGCCGCCGCCTCGCCGATCTGGAGGAGGAACTGGGCTTCGATCCGGCGAGCCATGCCGGCAAGGCGCTGCGCCATGCGCTCTATGTGCTGCCGCACGATCTGATCGTCGCCTTCCCGCCGGGCGCGCTCAAGCAGGTGGCGCTGACCGCCATGTCGCTTGCCGACCGGCCGCGCCCCAAGCTGGTGCTGATCGAGGAGGCGCTGGGCCGCCACCTGTTCGCCTTCGTCTGGCTGCCGCGCGATGAGCTCACCACCGGCCGCCGCGTCGCCGTCGGCCGGATGATCGCCGAGGAGGCGAAGGGCGAGGTTTCCAACTGGGCGATCGACCTCGACGAAAGCGGCATGGCGGTGCTGCGCTACATCATCGATATCTGCCGCGACGGGGCCGCCCCCGTCAGGCCGGACGCGGATGCCCTCGATCGCCGGCTCGAACGGATGATGCGCGGCTGGAGCCCGGCCGTGGAGGCGGCGCTGGTCGAGCGGATCGGCGCCAATCGCGCCGCCCGGCTCGCGCTCAGCCACGCCGGGGCCTTCCCCACGGCCTATCGCGACCGCGCCGACGCCGACGAGGCGGCCGAGGACATACTGCGCATCTCCACGCTGGACGGACCCGCCGCCCGGGCCGCGCGCCTCTACACGCGCGGCGGCGACGAGAGCCCGCGCCTGCGCCTCAAGATATACCGCATCGGCGGTCTCGTGCCGCTCTCGGACGTGGTGCCGGTGCTCGAGAATTTCGGCTTCATCGTGCTCGGCGAATGGCCGGTGGCGCTCGACGACGGGCGGCTCGGCTATATCCACGATTTCCTTCTGGAGGCGACCGGCGAGGGCGCGGAGGCGCTGCTCGCCCGCGCCGAAACGGTGGAGCAGGCGATCGCCGCCGTGCTCGAAGGCCATGCCGAGAACGACGCCTTCAACAAGCTGATCGCCGGGCTGGGGCTGGAGCCGCGCGCGGTGGTGCTGTTGCGCGCCTGGTTCCGCTATCTGCGCCAGACCGGGCTGAATTACGGGCTGGGCACGGTCGCCGACGCGCTCGCGCGCGCGCCGCAGGTGACGCGCGGCCTGATCGCGCTGTTCGACGCGCTCCATGATCCCGATAATGCGAGCGACAAGGCCGCCGAGGCCGCGCGCCATGCGATCGACGAAGGGCTGGTCGCGGTCGCCGCGATCGACGACGATCGCATCCTGCGCCGCATGAAGGCGGTGGTGGGCGCGATCCTGCGCACCAACGCCTTCGCGCCGGCGGCGGGCGAGGCGCTGGCCTTCAAGATCGAGAGCGCACTGGTGCCGGGCCTGCCTGCGCCGGTGCCCTGGCGCGAGATCTGGGTTTACAGCCCCCGCGTCGAGGGCGTCCATCTGCGCGGTGGCCCGATCGCGCGCGGCGGCCTGCGCTGGTCCGATCGGCGGGACGATTTCCGCACCGAAATCCTCGGGCTGATGAAGGCCCAGGTGGTCAAGAACGCGGTGATCGTGCCGACCGGGGCCAAGGGCGGCTTCTATCCCAAGCAACTCCCGCCATCCGCCGATCGCAAGGCGTGGCTGGCCGAGGGCACCGAGAGCTACCGCATCTTCATCCGCTCGCTGCTCTCCGTCACCGACAATATCGTCGACGGCCAGGTGGTGCATCCGGAGGGCGTGCACGTCCGCGACGGGGACGATCCCTATTTCGTCGTCGCCGCCGACAAGGGCACCGCCACCTTCTCCGACATCGCCAACGCCATCGCCGAGGAGCGCGGCTTCTGGCTGGGCGACGCCTTCGCGTCGGGCGGCAGCCACGGCTACGATCACAAGGCGATGGGCATCACTGCGCGCGGCGCGTGGGTGTCGGTGACGCGGCACTTCGCCGAGATGGGCGTCGACGTGCAGACCGACCCGATCGTCACCGCGGGCTGCGGCGACATGTCCGGCGACGTGTTCGGCAACGGCATGCTCCTGTCGAAGACGATCCGGCTGGTCGCCGCCTTCGATCACCGCCACATCTTCCTCGATCCGAACCCGGACGCGGCGCGGAGCTGGGAGGAGCGAAAGCGGTTGTTCGAGCTTCCCGCCTCCTCCTGGGCGGATTACGATCCCGCGCTGATCTCGAAGGGCGGCGGCGTCTTCCCGCGCACCCGGAAGGAAATCCCCCTGTCGCCCGAGGCGGCCGCCGCGCTCGGCATGGAGCCGGGCACGATCGACCCCTCCTCGCTGATCCAGGCGGTGCTGAAGGCCCCGGTCGATCTCCTGTGGTTCGGCGGCATCGGCACCTACATCAAGGCCTCGACCCAGACCAACGCCGACGCCGGCGATCCCGCCAACGACGCCAACCGCGTCAATGCGGACGAGGTGCGGACCAAGGTGATCGGCGAGGGCGCGAACCTTTCCACCACCCAGGCCGGCCGCATCGAATATGCGCTCCACGGCGGGCGCATCAACACCGACTTCATCGACAATTCGGCGGGCGTCGATTGCTCGGATAACGAGGTCAACATCAAGATCGCGCTCAACGCCGAGATGACCGCGGGCCGCCTGTCGTTCGAGGACCGTAACGCGCTGCTCGCCTCGATGACGGACGCGGTGGCGGGCATCGTGCTGGAGGATAACCGGCTCCAGACCCTCGCGCTTTCCGCCGCCGAGCGCGGCGGGGCGGCGGCGGTGCCGGCGCAGGCCGGGGTGATCGCGGCGCTGGAGCAGGCGGGCCGGCTCGATCGCAAGGTCGAGGGGCTCAAGAGCAACGACGAGCTCGCGCGCCGCGCGCAGGACGGCCACGGCCTGACCCGGCCGGAGCTGGCGGTGATCCTCAGCCACGCCAAGCTCGCGCTACAGGCGGCGATCGAGGCTTCGCCCATTCCCGGCGATCCGACCCTCGCGCCGATCCTTCACCGCGCCTTCCCCAAGGCGATGCGCGAAAGCCAGGAGGAGGCGATCGACCGTCACCGGCTGCGGGGCGAGATCATCGCCACCAAGGTCGCCAACGGCGTGGTCAACCGGCTGGGCATCGTCGCCCCCTTCGAGCTTTCGGAGGAGGAGGGCGTCGGCCTCGCCCGCGTCGCGGGGGCCTATCTCGCCTGCGACGAGATTTTCGGGCTGACCAGCCTGTTCGCCGACATCGAGGCCGAGCCGATGCCCGAAACCGGGCGGCTCGAGCTGCTCGGCGCGGCGGCGCGGATCATCCGACTGCACGTCGCCGATCTGCTGCGCGTCACCGATCTTTCCGAGCTGCCCGGCGCGATCGCCGCCTCGCTCAAGCCCGGCGTCGACCGGCTGGCGGGCGCGGTCGACCGGCTGGTCAAGGCCGAGGTGCGCGACCAGACCTCGCGCCTCGCCGATCTGCTGCGCGAGGCGGGAGCGAGCCCGGAGCTTTGCCGCCGCCTCGTCCGCTTGTTCGAGCTGGACGGCGCGCTCGCCACCGCCTCGCTCGCCGCCCGGCGCGGCTGGAAGGAAGTCGACGTGGTCGCCGCCTATGTCCGGCTGGGCGAGGCGCTGGGGCTCGATTGGGCCAAGGCCGCGGCGCTCCGCGCCAATCCGAGCGACGGCTGGGAGCGGCTGCTGGTGGCCGGCCTCGCGCGCGATTTCGAGCAGCTCCGGCTCGATTTCCTGGGCCGCGCCGGCAAGGCCGGGCCGGTCGCGCTGGTCGATCACTGGCTGGCCGAGCATCAGGTCCGCGTCGATCGCTTCGCGCGGCTGGTCCAGCGCGCGCGCACCTCGGCGACGGTCAGCCCGGCGATGCTCGCCCAGCTTGCCGCGCAGGCCCGCATCCTCCTCGCCCGCCATCCGGAGGCTCGGGGGGAGTAAGTCTACCCGCTCTTTCCGCCGCCGCTCTCCCGCGCGCGGCGGAACAGCCAGACGCGGATCGCGCTGGCGAGATTGGGAGGATCGGCGGCCTCGATCCGTTCGGCGTCGATGCGCGCGACGAGGGCGGAGAGCGGCAGCTTCTCCTCGCCCGCCGCCTCGACCAGCGCCTCCCAGAAATCGGGCTCCAGGCTGATTGAGGTGGCGTGGCCTGCGATCATCACCGAACGCTTGATCGGGCCGGCCATCCTGCGCCCCTATCCGTTCGTGCCGAGCGAAGTCGAGGCATGCTCGCCGGATACGTGCCTCGACTTCGCTCGGGACGAACGGAACAGGAAGCCCCTCTCCATCAATACATATGCTGGCCGCCGTTGATCGACAGCGTGGAGCCGGTGACGAAGCCCGCATCCTCCGCACACAGGAAGGCGACGCCGCGCGCGATCTCCTGCGCCTTGCCGAGCCGGCCGACCGGGATTTTCGCCACGATCTTCTCCAGCACGTCCGGGGGCACGGCCGCCACCATGTCGGTGTCGACATAGCCGGGCGCGATCGCGTTGACGGTGATGCCGAAACGCGCGCCCTCCTGCGCCAGCGCTTTGGTGAAACCATGAATGCCGGATTTGGCGGCGGCGTAGTTGACCTGGCCATATTGCCCGGCCTGGCCGTTGATCGAGCCGATATTGACGATCCGGCCCCATTTGCGCTCCTTCATGCCCGGGAAGGTCGCCTTGGCCATGTTGAAGCAGCCGCCCAAATTGGTGTCGATCACCGCCTTCCACTGCTCGTAGCTCTGCTTGAGGATGGTGGAATCGCGGGTGATGCCGGCGTTGTTGACCACCACGTCGACCGGGCCGATCTCCGCCTCCACCTTCCTCACGCCCTGCTGGCAGGCGTCGAAATCGGAGACGTCCCATTTGTAGGCGGGGATGCCGGTGCGTTCGGTGAAGACCTGGGCCCGGGCGTCGTCCCCCGCATAATTGGCGGCGACCTTCATGCCCGCATCCTTGAGCGCGAGGCTGATCGCCTCGCCGATGCCGCGCGTGCCGCCGGTGACGATCGCAATCCGGGCCATTCATGCCTCCTCGGGGTTGTCTTCGCTCAGCCTAGGGGCGCGTCCCCCAGCCTTCAAGCTCCCGCGCGATCAGCCCCGGCGAGTTCGGCGAGCCTGGTTACGCTGTTCATGTTGCGCGCGGTGCCGTCGCGCGCGGCGGGAATGCGCAGCTTCGAATCGGCTATGCCCTCACCGTAATGGACGTAGAGCTCGCGCTTGCCCAACCGCAGTTCCTCGTCCCGTCGCCCGGTTGCGTGGTCGAGCGCATCGGCCGGCGGCGCGTCGTCGAGGAAGATCGCCACGACGCGGTTCGGCGCGGCCGTGGGAAAGGGATTGGCGGCGGCGACCGCGGCCATCTCGTCAGCGGTCCGCACGAGCACGCCGACAGGCTTTCCGGCGTAGGCTTCAAGCCCCGCCTCCAGCGCCGCCTTGACGGCCGCCTCGGACGCACTGCATTCGAACAACAGATTGCCGCTTGCGAGATAGGTGCGCGCGTTGGCGAACCCCGCTTCCTGGCCGATCCGTTTCAGCTCCGTCATCAACAGCTTGCCGGTGCCGCCGACATTCACCGCGCGCAGCAGGGCGATGTAGGCGGTCATGCCCATCCCTCCAGCTCGCGTGACAGAAGGGTGCGAAGCATCCCGATGCCCTCGGCGCCGTCATTGAGGCAGGGCAGATAGGCGAAGTCGCTCCCGCCTGCATCAAGGAATGTGGCGCGGCCGCGGATCGCCAGCTCCTCCAGTGTCTCCAGGCAATCGGCGGCGAAGCCCGGCGCGATCACGGCGACGCGCTTCACGCCCTTGCCCGGCAGCGCGGCGAGCGTGGCGTCGGTCGCCGGGCCGAGCCACCTGGCCCGGCCGAAGCGGGACTGGAAGGCGACGACAAGCTCGCGGCCCAGCGCCTCGCCCAGCAGCCGCGCGGTGGCGAGGCATTGATCGTGATAGGGATCGCCGAGCGCACGTGTCCGCTCCGGCATCCCGTGGAAGCTGGCGACCACCGCATCCGGCTCCCACTCCAGCCCCGCCAATCCCTCCCGCACCGAGGCGGCGAGGGCGGCGATATAAGCGGGATCGTCGTGATAGGGCGGCAGCGTGCGGATCGCGGGCTGGCGACGCATCGCGGCGAGCGCGGCGAAGGCGGCGTCGTTGGCGGTCGCGGTCGTGGCGGCGCAATATTGCGGATAAAGCGGGGCGAGCAGGATGCGGTCGCACCCCGCCGAAGCAAGCGCCGCCAGCCGCTCGGCGATCGCGGGGCGGCCGTAGCGCATGGCGTGATCGACCAGAACATCCGGCCCGAACGCCCCGGCCAGCGCCCCGGCCTGCGCGGCGGTGATATGGGCGAGCGGCGAACCCTTCTCGCTCCACACCTGCGCATAGGCGTGGGCGGAGCGCTTCGGCCGGGTGCGGAGGATCAGCCCGCGCAGGATCGGCTGCCAGACCAGCGGCGGCAGCTCCACCACCCGCCGATCGGACAGGAACTCGGCGAGATAGCGGCGCACGGCGCGCGAAGTCGCCGCCTCGGGCGTGCCGAGATTGACGAGCAGCACGCCGATCTTGCGATCTTCGCTCACCGGACACCTTCGATCGGAAGTATGAACCCGCCCATGCCGGCCTGATAGGCGCGCGCGGGGCCGACGGGAAGCCATGCGCCCTGTCAAGGCGAGACGGTGGTTCCCCTCGCCCCCGCACCGCTCTAAGGAAGCGCCTTCACCGCCCGAGGGACATGCCTTGCCGCCCGTCGATCCGTCGCACTTCATCCACTGGACCTCGCTCGGCTTGTCGCCGGTGGCGCTATCGCTGGGGCCGCTCCAGATACGCTGGTATTCGCTCGCCTATATCGCGGGCATCCTGCTCGGCTGGTGGTATCTGCTGAAGCTGGTCGACCGGCCCGGCGCGCCGATGGCGCGGCGGCATGCGGACGATTTCGTGTTCTGGGCGACGCTCGGCGTCCTGCTCGGCGGGCGGCTCGGCTATGTGCTGTTCTACCGGCCCGAATATTATTGGCACAATCCGGCCGAGATCGTGAAGCTGTGGGACGGCGGCATGTCCTTCCACGGCGGCGCGATCGGGGTGACGCTGGCGATCCTGTTCTTCTGCCGCCGGAACGGCCTCAAGGTGCTGCGCGTCGCCGATTATATCGCCTGCGTGGTGCCGATCGGGCTGTTCTTCGGGCGGCTCGCCAATTTCGTGAACGGGGAGCTGTGGGGCAAGCCGACCACCGTGCCCTGGGCGATCGTCTTTCCCGATCCGCTGGCGGGCAATATCCCGCGCCACCCGAGCGAGCTTTACGAGGCGGGCCTTGAAGGCATCGCGCTGTTCATCATCCTCAACCTGTTCTTCTGGAAGAGCGCCGCGCGCTACAAGCCGGGCTTCCTGACCGGCGTGTTCCTGACCGGCTACGGCCTGTTTCGCTTCTTCGTCGAGTTCTTCCGCGAGCCCGACGCGCAGTTCCACGGCACCTTCATCCAGGCGAGCGGGCTGCATATGGGCCAGTGGCTCGATTTGCCGATGATCGCGGCGGGGCTGTATCTGATCGTGACCGCCGCCGCGCGCCGCCGCCGGGTGGAGCCGACGGTGGGGAGCGAGAGCGTCGCCTGACCTGCCCGCACGCCTGCGGCGGATGATCGCCGCGACGGGGCCGATCGCGGTCGCCGACTATATGGCGCTCGCCAACGCGCATTATTACGCCACGCGTGATCCGCTGGGCGCGGCCGGCGATTTCGTCACCGCGCCCGAGATCAGCCAGATGTTCGGCGAGCTGATCGGCCTGTGGTGCGCGGACCTCGCGATGCGCGCGGGGGCAGGAGACGCGCTCTATATCGAGCTGGGGCCGGGGCGCGGCACGCTCGCCCTCGATGCGCTCAGGGCGGCGGACAAGGCGGGCTGGCGGCCGCCGGTCCATCTCGTCGAGACCAGCCCGGCGCTGCGCCGCGCGCAGGCGGAGCGGCTGCCCCAGGCGGTCCATCACGATTCGATCGACAGCCTGCCTGCGGACCGCCCGCTGCTGATCGTCGCCAACGAGTTTTTCGACGCGTTGCCTGTTCGCCAGCTCGTTCGTACCGCTCATGGTTGGCGCGAGCGGATGGTGACGGCGGAGGGGGAAGGCTTCGCGGCCGTGGCGGGCGGCCAGCGCTTCGACGCGGCGATCCCGCCCGCCTTGCGCGACGCGCCGGAGGGCGCGATCCTCGAAACCTCGCCCGCCTCCATCGCGGTGATGCGCGGGCTCGCGGCGCGCCTCGCCCGCCAGGGCGGGGCGTTGCTCGCGATCGATTACGGCTATGAGGGGCCGATGACGGGAGACACGCTTCAGGCGGTGCGCTCGCACCGCTTCGCCGATCCGTTCGCCGACCCCGGCGAGCAGGACTTGACCGCTCACGTCGATTTCGCCGCGCTGGCCGAGGCGGCGCGGACCGAAGGGGCGCTCGCCCGGCCGGTCGTGACGCAGGGTGCGCTGCTGGTCGCGCTCGGCATCGATCTGCGCGCCGAGGCGCTTGTCCGTGCTACGCCGGCGAGCGCCGAGGGAATCGCGGCGGCGCGGCGGCGTCTGGTCGATGCGCGCGCGATGGGGACATTGTTCAAGGCGCTCGCCGTCACCGCGCCGGGCTGGCCGCAACCGGGAGGCTTCGCATGATCGTCTATCGC
>DASSTK010000250.1:0-2762 GCA_035707945.1 Sphingomonas sp. | reverse complement strand
GCGCGGCGCAGCTCGGCATCGTCGGCTCCGACGTGCTCATGGAGTTCGATTATTCCGAACTTTATGCGCCGGTGGACCTGGGGATCGGCCATTGCCGCATCTCGGTGGCCGAGCCCGCGCGTCTCGCGGCGCATGACGATCCGCGCGAGTGGAGCCATGTCCGCGTCGCCACCAAATATCCGCATGTCACCCGCCGCCATTTCGAGGCGCGCGGCGTGCAGGCGGAATGCGTGAAGCTGAACGGCGCGATGGAGATCGCCCCGGTGCTGGGACTGGCCGACCGGATCGTCGATCTCGTCTCCTCGGGCCGCACGCTCAGGGAGAACGGGTTGGCCGAGGTGGAGACGATCGCCGAAGTCTCCGCCCGCCTGATCGTCAACCGCGCCGCCTTCAAGACGCGCGCCGAGGCGCTGGGCCCGCTGGTGGCGGCGTTCCGGGCGGCGGTGGAATCCGCTCTCCCCTCCCGCTTGCGGGAGGGGTCGGGGGTGGGCCCCCGGGTTCGGCCGGGCGCCACCGCCGATAACGCCAGCCCACCCCCCAACCCCCTCCCGCAAGCGGGAGGGGGAGCATGACGCTCAGACTGGACGCCGCCGATCCCGATTTCGCCGCCGCCTTCGCCGCGCTGGTGGAAGCGCGGCGCGAGGCGGATGCGGGCGTGTCGGCCGCCGTTTCGGAGATCCTCGCCGACGTCCGCGCGCGAGGCGACGCGGCGGTGGCGGAGCGGACCTTGCGCTTCGACGGGCATGATCTCGCGCGGACCGGCTGGCGGATCGACCGCGCCGCCTGTCGCGCCGCGCTGGACGGCCTCGATCGCGAGCTGCGCGAGGCGATCACCCTCGCCGCGAACCGCATCCGCGCCTATCACGAGGGCCAGCGCCCCGCCGATCGCGAGCATGTCGACGCCGCCGGCGTCCGGCTCGGCGCGCGCTGGCGGGCGGTGGATTCGGCCGGCCTCTATGTGCCGGGCGGGCGCGCGGCCTATCCCTCCTCCGTGCTGATGAACGCCATCCCCGCCAAGGTGGCCGGCGTCGGGCGGCTGGCGATGGTGACGCCGACGCCGAAGGGCGAGGTCAATCCGCTCGTCCTCGCCGCCGCCGAGATCGCGGGGGTGGACGAAGTGTGGCGCGTGGGCGGCGCACAGGCGATCGCCGCGCTCGCCTACGGGACGGAGCGGATCGCGGCCGTGGACGTGATCGTCGGGCCCGGCAACGCCTGGGTGGCCGAGGCCAAGCGCCAGCTCTACGGCCGCGTCGGCATCGACATGGTGGCGGGCCCGTCCGAGATCGTGGTGGTGGCGGACGGGGCGAACGATCCCGAATGGATCGCCGCCGATCTGCTCAGCCAGGCCGAGCATGACCCGACCAGCCAGTCGATCCTGTTCACCGACGACGACGCCTTCGCCGACGCCGTGGCGGCGGCGGTGGAGCGGCAGCTCGAAAGCCTCGCCACCCGCGAAACCGCGACCGCGAGCTGGCGCGCGAACGGCGCGATCATCCTCGTGCCCGCCTTGGCCGACGCCATTCCGCTGTGCGACCGGCTCGCGCCCGAGCATCTGGAGCTCGCCGTCGCCGATCCCGAGCCGCTGTTCGCGCGCGTGCGCCATGCGGGTTCGGTGTTCCTCGGCCGCTACACGCCGGAGGCGGTGGGCGACTATGTCGGCGGGCCCAATCATGTGCTGCCGACCGGACGGCGCGCCCGCTTCGCCTCGGGCCTGTCGGTTCTCGATTTCATGAAGCGCACCAGCTTCCTCGCCTGCGACGCCGACTCGCTCGCCCGCATCGGCCCGGCGGCCGTCGCGCTGGCGCGGGCCGAAGGGCTGCCCGCCCACGGCCGCTCGGTGGCGCTGAGGCTCGGCCGGACGATATGACGAAGAAACCCGAACGCTCCCGCGCCCGATCGGCGGCGCGCCTCGCCGCCGTCCAGGCGCTCTATCAGCAGGAGATGGAGGGCACGCACCTCCCTCTCCTCCTCAACGAGTTCCACCAGCACCGGCTCGGCGCGACCATCGACGGCATCGAGTTCGCCGAGGCGGAGGTGAGCTTCTTCGACGATCTGGTGAAGGGCGTCGACGCGCGGCGGGACGAGCTCGACCGGCTGATCGCGGAGCGGCTGGCGGCGGGCTGGAGCCTCGACCGGCTTGACAAGCCGATGCGCCAGATCCTGCGCGCCGGAGCCTATGAGCTGCTGGCGCGGCCGGACGTGCCGACCGCCACCGCCATCTCCGAATATGTCGACGTCGCCGACGCCTTCTACGACAAGCGCGAAAAGGGCTTCGTCAACGGCCTGCTCGACGCGATCGCCAAGGGGGTGCGGGGGTAAGCCTTCCGTTCGCCTTGACCAAAGACTCAGGGTAGATCAGAATTTGAGTACCGATGTGGGGCTAAGCTCCAGCGCATAGCGCAAATCTCTGAACCCTGTTTGGAAGTCAGACTCCGCTCAGGGATCCAACATTAAAATTTAAGATGCGAGCGGTCATTGGCCGAAGCCGATTTCATCCAACGCCTTCGCGCGCTTGCCGCGCACCCCGCCGCGCGGGGGTTGCGGGACGATGCGGCGGTGCTGGGCGAGCTGGTGCTGACCCACGACATGATCGTGGAGGGGGTGCATTATCTCGCCTCCGATCCGCCGGGCGACGTGGCGTGGAAGCTGGTGGCGGTGAACCTCTCCGATCTCGCCGCCAAGGGGGCGGAACCGCAAGGCGTGCTGCTCGGCTATCCGCTGGGCGATCCGGCGTGGGACGAGGCGTTCGTCCGAGGATTGGG
>DASSTK010000249.1:0-2218 GCA_035707945.1 Sphingomonas sp. | reverse complement strand
TCGCGGCTGACGCCATAGACCTGGCTCAGCTCCTCCAGCGTCTTGGGATCGTCGGAAAGCCGGCGCTCCTGCAGGATGTGCTTCTCGCGATCGTTGAGATCGTCCATCGCCTCCACGAGCATGTCGTGGCGGACGGTCTTTTCCTCGCTTTCGGCGATCAACTCGTCCTGCAGCGGATCGGTGTCGACCAGCCAATCCTGCCACTGGCTCTCGCCGTCCTCGCGCATCGGCGCGTTGAGCGAGGTGTCCCCGCCCATCGCCATGCGCCGGTTCATCGAGGTGACTTCCTCCTCGGTGACGCCCAGCTTCTTCGCGATCTCGGCGACATGCTCGGGGTGGAGATCGCCGTCCTCGAAGGCGTCGATCTTGGATTTCAGCCGCCGCAGGTTGAAGAACAGCTTCTTCTGCGCGGCCGTGGTGCCCATCTTCACCAGGCTCCACGAACGCAGGATATATTCCTGGATCGAGGCCCTGATCCACCACATCGCATAGGTGGCGAGGCGGAAGCCGCGTTCCGGCTCGAACTTCTTCACGCCCTGCATCAGCCCGATATTGCCTTCCGAGATCAGCTCGGAAGTGGGCAGGCCGTAGCCGCGATAGCCCATCGCGATCTTCGCCACGAGGCGCAGATGCGAGGTGACGAGTTTGGAGGCGGCCTCGGTGTCGCCATGCTCCTGGAAGCGCTTGGCGAGCATATACTCCTCCTCCGCGCTCAGGATCGGGAACCTGCGAATCTCCGCCAGATAGCGGTTGAGGCTCTGTTCGCCGCCCAGCGCGGGGATGGTCGCGGGGAGTTTGCCGTTGTTAGCCATGTGCTTATCTCCCTTCCCTTGCGGCACGGACCCGCGATGCGACTCGCAGATCAGTGCTGACTTGAAACCTTTATACACGAAGCGCGGTGAACAATCCCTGCATATCGGGCGGAATCCTGCTTTCGAAGGATAAAGCCGCACTTGTCACCGGATGGGTGAATCTGAGGACCGCGGCGTGCAGAGCCTGCCTGCGGAACTCCAACGCCTTCAACAGCTTCGCGTGCCCCGCCCGGGCGCGGCCATAGACCGGATCGCCGAGCAGGGGATGCCCGATCGAGGCCATATGGACGCGCACCTGATGGGTGCGGCCCGTTTCCAGCCTACATTCGACCAGCGCCGCGTCCTTTAGCGGCTCGATCATGCGCCAGTGCGTCACCGCATGTTTGCCATACCCCGGCTGCGTCGTCACCGCGATCTTCTTGCGGTCGTGCGGGGAACGCGCGAGCGAAGCCTCGACACGGCCCGAAAGCCGGAGCGGCACGCCCGCCACGATCGCCCGATAACGCCGGTCGATGGTGTGGCGCGCGAACTGGGCGGCGAGCCCCTCATGCGCCTTGTCATGCTTGGCCGCCACCATCAGTCCCGACGTATCCTTGTCGATGCGGTGGACGATGCCAGGCCGCGCCACCCCGCCGATGCCGGAAAGCTGCCCGGCGCAATGGTGGAGCAGCGCGTTGACCAGCGTGCCGTCCGGATTGCCCGCCGCCGGATGGACGACGAGGCCCGCCGGTTTGTCGATCACGATCAGATGCTCGTCCTCGAACACCACGACGAGCGGAATGTCCTGCGCCTCATTGTGCGCGGGCTCGGGTTCGGGCACCGCGACCGTGAAATGCTCCCCCGCCCGCGCTTTCGCCGAAGGATCGCGGGCGAGCGCGCCTTCGGGCGTCGAAACCCGTCCGCCCGCGATCAGCACCTTCAGCCGCTCGCGCGAAAGCTGCGGCAGCGCGGCGGCGAGCGCGCGATCGAGCCGCCAGCCGTCGGCGGCTTCAGGCACGCGCGCATCGATGTTGGAAACCCCCCGGATCATCCGCTAGCGGATGTGGGGATGACGGTGCGGATTTCAAGAGGTCTTCTCGACCGGATACTGGCGGAGGCGGCCGCCGATCCGGAGCGGGAGGTTTGCGGGCTCTTGTTGGGAGTTCCAAGACTCTCCGTTCGTGCCGAGCGCAGTCGAGGCACCCGTTACGAGAGGGCGGTTCGGGATGCGTCCTTCGACTACGCTCGGGACGAACGGGTGATACAAGTCGTGCCCACCCGCAACGTCGCGCCCGATCCCGCCCTCTCCTTCGAGGTCGATCCCGCCGCCCTGTTCACCGCGATCCGGGCGGAGCGGGGCGGGGGGGCGCGGTTGATCGGCCATTATCACTCGCACCCCGGCGGTTCGCCCGCGCCTTCGCCGCGCG
>DASSTK010000248.1:0-3732 GCA_035707945.1 Sphingomonas sp. | reverse complement strand
GCCGAATCGCTCCTTGTTGCCGGAGCGGAATCATATAACCAGAATGGTTCGTGTAGGAAAATGATTTTTCCAATACAACCCCCCGTTCAGGTTGACCGCCCGATCTCCTAAAGAGACGGCATGGAATCACGCGAAACGCTCACCCCCGCCCGTCTCGCCGCCTATCTGGACCGGATCGGCCTCGCCGCCGCGCCCGCCGCCGATGCGGCGGGGCTGGCGCGGGTCCATCAGGCGCATCGCCGCGCCATCCCGTTCGAGAATCTGGACATTCCCCTCGGCCGCGGGGTCAGCCTCGATCCCGATCGCCTGTTCGCCAAGCTCGTCACCGCCCGACGCGGCGGCTATTGCTTCGAGCAGAACGGCCTGTTTCTACGCGCGCTCCGGGCGCTGGGCTTCACCGCCCGCCCGCTGCTCGGCCGCGTCTGGATGGGCAGCGGGGGCGAGGCGCCGCCGCGCACCCACACGCTCAACCTTGTCAGCCTGCCCGACGGAGACTGGATCGCCGACGCCGGCTTCGGCGGCAGCGACGCCCCGCCGATGCGCCTGATGGAGCAGGAGGTCGCCACGCCCGACGGCGTGCGCCACCGCCTCGCCCGCGATGCCGAGCATGGCTGGATGCTGACCCGCGACGGCGAGCCGCAATACAGCTTCACCGAAGAGCGCGTCTGGCCCTCGGACCTCGCCCTGTCCAACCACTGGACCTCTACCGTGCCGGGCGGCCGCTTCGTCACGATGCGGATCGCCAGCATCCTCGCGCCCGAAGGGCTGATCGCGCTCACCGGCACGCGCCTCTCCACGCCCGAAGGCGCGATCGAGATCGCCGATCCGGCGACCTATCGCGAAACCCTCGCCTCCCGCTTCGGCATCGCGCTCGACGAAGCCGAAGTCGCCGCGCTCGGCCTGTTCGGCGCGGAAAAGCAATAACGGCTCCGGAACCTTTCGGAATAACGGGCATTCCCAAATCCATAGCGCAACCGTTCCAACGTCTGCGCAGGCAACAGGGGAGCTCGGGCATGGATATTGCCGCGGCCAGCGTCATGCGCTCCGCCCCGGCCTCCGCGCCATGATCGGCTGCCCCGATTGCGGCGCGATCGAGCGGATTCCCCCGCTCGCGCATCGTATGAAGGCGCTCTGCCGGATTTGCGGCTCACCGCTGGAGCGGAAAGCCGGGCGCAGCATCACGGCCGCCGCCGCGCTCTCGCTCACCACGCTCATCCTGCTGCTCCCCGCCACCTTTGCGCCGCTGCTCGGCGTGCGGATGCTCGGCGTGGTGCGCTCCTCGGAGCTGACCTCCGGGATCGGCGCGCTCTGGCATAACGGCTGGGTGGTGATGGCGCTGCTGCTCGGCGCGTTCGGCGTCGTCTTTCCGCTGATCCGCTTCGCCGGCCTCACCCTGGCGCTCGGCGCGTTGCTCTGGTCAGATCGCCGTCCCGCCTGGCTCGGCCCGCTGTTCCGCTGGATGATGCGGCTCGACCCCTGGGCGATGACGGATGTGTTCCTGATCGGCTTCTTCATCGGCTACACCCGCGTCTCCCAGCATCTCACCGCGATCATCGGCTGGGGCGGCTGGTGCTTCATCCTCGCCGCCTTCACCACGATGCTGACCCGCGCCGCGCTCGACCGGCGCACCATCTGGCGCGCCATCGCGCCGGAGCGGGACATTCCGCCCGGCGCGCCCGTCATTTCCTGCACCATCTGCGATCTGGCGTTGCCCGCGGAGCATGAGGGCGAAGATTGCCCGCGCTGCGGCGCCACCGTCCGCGCCCGCCGGCCGGATGCGATGATCCGCGCCGGCGCGCTCAGCCTCGCCGCGCTCGTCCTCTACATTCCCGCCAATCTTTACCCGATGACCGTCTCCACCAGCCTCGGCCAACCCACCACGCACCGGATCATCGACGGCGTGCGCGAGCTGTTCCAGATCGGGCTCTGGCCGTTCGGCATCCTGATCTTCTGCACCAGCATCGCCATCCCGCTGCTGAAGCTTCTCGGCATGGGCTGGTTCATGCTCTCGATCCGGCGCGGCTCGGATCGCCACCTTCACGCCAAGACACTGCTCTACCGGAGGATCGACGAGCTCGGCCGCTGGTCCAATGTCGATGTGTTCACCATCGCCATCTTCGTGCCGCTGATCCATTTCGACGGGCTGGCCCACGCCGACGCGGCGATCGGCGCGCCCTGCTTCGCGCTGGTCGTAACGCTCACCATGCTGGCGTCGCGCGCCTTCGATCCCCGGCTGATGTGGGATGCGGCCCACAGGAAGAGGCCATGACGGACACCGACGACCAACCCCGCCGCACCGAGGCGCGCATCGAACGGAGTCGCTGGCCCGGCTGGATCTGGGCGGTCCCCATCGCCGCCGCCGCGATCGTGCTGTGGCTGGCGATCAGCGCCATCGCCTCCAACGGCGAGACGGTCACCGTCAGCTTCGATGCCGCCCATGGTCTGAAGGGCGGCGACAGCGAGGTGCTGATGCGGGGCGTGCAGGTCGGCAAGGTTTCGGACGTGAAGCTGTCGAAGGACGGGGGCCATGTCGTCGCCAAGCTCTCGCTCGATCATGACGTGGACAAATATCTCCGCACCGGCACCCGCTTCTGGCTGCTCGGCGCGACGCCCAGCCTCTCCGATCCCGCCTCGCTCCGCGGCATCATCGCCGGGCCGCAGATCGTCATGGAGCCGGGGCCGGGCAAGCCGACGCGGGAGTTTAAGGGGCTGGACCGGCCGCCCGCGCCCGGCGCGCAGGGGCCGCAGGTCCGCTACGTCATCCATCTCAAGGGCGCGGTCGGCGAGTTGGACAAGGGCGCGCCGGTGCTGATGCGCGGCTTCCGGGTCGGCAGCGTGGTCGATACAGCGCTTCGCTACGATCCGAGCGCGGACGCGCTCGATACGCCGGTCACGATCGCGCTGGAGCCCGCCCGCTTCGGCTTGAACGGGCAGGCCGGCGCGCGCCCGGCGATGGACGCGATGCTGAACAATCTTGTCGCCCAGGGCTTGCGTGCCCGGCTGGCTCAGGATCCGCCGCTGATCGGCCAGTACGAGATCGAGCTCGCCTTCCTGCCCGGCGCGCCCAAGGCGGCGCTCGGCGGGAATGGCGGCCCGGCCGTCATCCCCGCCGCGCCCTCCGCCGATCTCGATTCCATCGCCGAGCGGGCGGACACGGTGATGAGCCGGATCGAGGCGCTGCCGATCGAGCAGATCGGAGAGCACGCCCGCCACGCCGCCGCGCGGGTGGACGCGCTCGCCTCCTCGCCCGCGCTCGTCGCCAGCATCCGCCATCTCGATTCGACGCTGGATGAGGTGGACCGCACCGTCCACCAGGTCGGCCCGCAGGTGACGCCGCTGGTGGCGAAACTGCGTCAGGCCGCCGATCAGGCCGATCAGGCCGCCGCCGCCGCCCGCCGCACCGTCGCCGGCGATCCCACCCGGCAGGACGCCGATCTGCCGAGCGCGCTGCACGAGTTGAGCGGCGCGGCGCGCTCGATCCGCGTGCTCGCCGATTATCTCGAGCGGCACCCCGAAGCGCTCATCAAGGGCAAAGGGAAGGACAAGAAATGAAACGCTGGCTCCCGCTCGCCGCTCTGGCCTTGCTCGCGGGCTGCGGCCACAGCCCGCCGACGCATTTCTTCACCCTCGATCCTGCGCCGCCCAAGGCCCCCGCCCCGGCGCGGCCCGCGCATCCCGTCCGTCTTGGCGCGGTCCATATCCCGCCCGAGCTGGACCGGCCCGAGCTCGTCA
>DASSTK010000247.1:0-2300 GCA_035707945.1 Sphingomonas sp. | reverse complement strand
CGCGCCATGCATTTTCCTATGGAACCGCCGCCCATGCGCCGTGTTTCGCCCTAGCGCGAGACAGTTCACTCGCCGAACCCGGTTGGAGGAACGACATGAAGATGATTCTCTTGGCATCCGTCGCGTTGGCGCTGGGCGGCGTGGCCTATGCGCAGGATACGACGACGCCCGACCAATCGACCATGCCGGCGGATCAGAGCGCCATGCCGGCTACTCCGGATCAGACGACGCCGACGGATCAGATCACTCCGCCCGATGAAAGCGCGATGCCGGCCAACCCGGATCAGACGACTCCGCCGGCCGAAAACGCGATGCCGCCGGCGCCGCCGCCCAGCGCGACGCCCGACACCACCGCTCCCGCGGATAACGGCATGGCGACCACCTCGATGGGCGAAATGTCGACGACTCCGCATGCGGCCACCGGCGATTATCCGCCCTGCTCGGCCACGGTGCAGGACAAGTGCACCCAGAAGGCCGGCTCATGGCGGCATGAGCGGCATCACTCGCGCCATGCGATGCGCCACCATCGGATGCATCACAAAGCGCACAAGGCCGCCGCCAAGAAGTGACGCCGGGATCGGGCGTGCGCCGGCGCGCACGCCCTTCGGATTGAGAGCCTATTCCGCCGCCTGGGCCGGGACAGGCTCCTTCCACACCAGCACCGGCTTGCGCGCGGCCGCCGTCTCGTCGAGGCGGCGGCGCGGCGCGTAAATCGGCGCGGCCTTGAGCGCCGGATCGCCCGCCTTCGCCTTCTCCGCCACGGAACGCAGTGCACCGATGAACTGATCGAGCGCCGCCTTCGATTCGGTCTCGGTCGGCTCGATCAGCATCGCGCCGTGGACGACGAGCGGGAAATACATCGTCATCGGGTGGAAACCCTCGTCGATCAGCCCCTTGGCGACGTCGAGGGTCGAAAAACCCTCCGCGAACCCCTCGTCCGAGAAGATCGCCTCGTGCATGCAGGGGCCGGAAGCCGCGAACGGCGCGTCCAGCACGTCTTCCAGCGAGCGCAGGACATAATTGGCGGAGAGCACCGCATCCTCGGAAACCTGCTTGAGCCCGTCCGAACCGTGGCTCAGCATATAGGCGGCGGCGCGCACGAACATGCCCATCTGGCCGTGGAAGGCGACCATCCGGCCGAAGGCGTGGCTGTGCCCCTCCTCCGCCACCGTCTCCTCCTCGACGAGCATATAGCGGTCGTCATGTTTCTCGACGAAGGGCAGCGGCGCGTAAGGGGCAAGCGCTCGCGAAAACACCACCGGCCCCGATCCCGGCCCGCCGCCGCCGTGCGGGGTGGAGAAGGTCTTGTGCAGGTTGATGTGCATCGCATCGACGCCGAGATCGCCGGGCCGCACCCGGCCGACGATCGCGTTGAAGTTGGCGCCGTCGCAATAGAGATAGGCCCCCACCCCATGCACGGCTTCGGCGATCGCGATCATGTCGCGCTCGAACAGGCCGCAGGTGTTGGGATTGGTGATCATCACCCCCGCCACGTCCGGCCCGAGTTTCGCCTTGAGCGCATCGAGATCGACGCGGCCGTCCCCGGTCGCGGGGATGGATTCGACCGCATAGCCGGCGAAGGCGGCGGTGGCGGGGTTCGTGCCGTGGGCGCTTTCGGGCACCAGGATGGTCTTGCGCGCGTCGCCCCGCGCCTCGTGCGCGGCGCGGATCGCAAGCAGGCCGCAGAGCTCGCCATGCGCGCCCGCCTTGGGGCTCATCGCGATGCCGGGCATGCCGGTCAGCGCCTTCAGCCATTCGCCGACCAGATGGATCAGCGCCAGCGCGCCCTGCGCGCCATCCTGCGGGGTCAGCGGGTGCAGGTCCGCGAAGCCGGGCAGCCGCGCCATCTTCTCGTTGAGGCGCGGATTATGCTTCATCGTGCAGGAGCCGAGCGGGAACAGCCCCAGGTCGATCGCATAATTCTGGCGCGAAAGGCGGGTATAATGCCGCACCGCCTCGGGCTCCGTGAGGCCGGGCAGGCCGATCGGGGCCGAGCGGAGGAGGCCGTTTAGCCCCTCCCCTTCAGGGGAGGGGTTGGGGTGGGGCATGTCGGAAACGGCGGAACCAACCGACAAGCCCCACCCCCGGCCCCTCCCCTGAAGGGGAGGGGAGACATCCACGCCCGTCCTGTCGGTCGAGCCGATCTCGAACAGCAGCGGCTCCTCCAGCATCAGCGCCTTGTTGCCGGTGAAGGTGGAGGCGGCGGGGGCGCGGCGCTCTTCGGGCGCTTCGGGCCGCCAGCCCGAGGGATTGATCGTCATGCCAGCGCCTCCTCCAGCGCGTCGCTCAGCGCGGTTACG
>DASSTK010000246.1:0-11486 GCA_035707945.1 Sphingomonas sp. | reverse complement strand
CGCTATGGCGGTAGCCGTGCAGCAGCACGATGGCGAGGGCGCGGAAGCCCTTGTCATAAGCCGCACGCAGCGCCCCCTCCGCCCGCGCCTCGTCGAGCGGGACGAGCAGCTCGCCCTCGGCGGTGACGCGCTCGTCGATCTCGATCACGGCGGCGTGGAGCGGCGCGGGCAGCTCGATCCGGCGCGCGAAGATGTCCGGCCGCTCCTGATAGCCGATGGTCAGCGCGTCGCCGAAGCCGCGGGTGATCGCCAGCGCCACCGGCTCTCCCTTGCGCTCGAGCAGCGCGTTGGTGGCGACGGTGGTGCCGATGCGGACGGAGACGGGCGGCAGCGGGCCTAGGGGAATCCCGATCAGCCGACGGATCCCCTCCACCGCCGCATCCTCGTAGCGTTCCGGCGCGTCGGAAAGCAGCTTGGCGGTGCGGATCGCGCCCGACGGATCGCGCGCGACGATATCGGTGAAGGTGCCGCCGCGATCGATCCAGAACTGCCAGTCCATCGCCCTCCTCATCGGGGGCTTGCGGCCGCCCGTCAATGAGGCGCGGGCATGACACCGAACGCCCCCCCATGCGTTCGCTCTTCAAACCCTGCTACGGTGACGCCCATGGCTACCTACGATCCCCGCACCACCGCGCTCGTCCTGATCGATCTTCAGAAGGGCATCGTCGGCATGGATCTCGCCCCGCGATCGGGCGAGGATGTGGTGAAGACCGCGCGGGAGCTGGCTGCGCTGTTCCGGGAATCCGATGCGCCGGTGGTGCTTGTGCATGTCGACTGGGCGAAGGACGGCGGCGACCGGCCTAGCCAGGAGGTGGATCAGCCGATGCCGCCGCACGAGACGCTGCCGCCCGACTGGTCGCAATTCGTGGACGGCCTGTGCGACGAGGAGGATCTCGTCGTGCTCAAGCATCATTGGGGCGCGTTCACCGGCACCGACCTCGATCTCCGCCTGCGGCGGCGCGGCATCCGGACCATCGTGCTCGGCGGCATCGCCACCAATTTCGGGGTGGAATCGACCGCCCGCTCCGGCTGGGAACTGGGCTACGACATCGTGATCGTCGAGGACGCCTGCGCCTCCTCGGATACGGAGCTGCACCGCATGGCGATCGAGAAGATATTGCCGCGCATCAGCCATGTCGTCTCCGCCGAGACGATCGAGCTTACCAGCAAAACCCAGGTGCAGAGACTGGTGTGAGATGGGAGAGTTCACGCGGAGACGCGGAGAAGAAGAAGGAGGGGTTCACGCGAAGGCGCGAATGGGTATGCCGCGTCAGCGGCCAATATCCATCGAAGCAGACGTGAAGTGCCGCTGCGCGGCGGAAGGCGCAACCTCTGCGTCTCCGCGTCTCTGCGTGAACATTCCTTTTCTTCGCGCCTTCGCGCCTTCGCGTGAACCGCCTCCTCAGCCGCCGATCGCCCGCGTCTCCAGCGCGCGGACCTGGGCGGGGGTGTAGCCGGCTTCGCGCAGCTCGGCGGCGTGGGTGTCGGGGAGGTGGTGGCGGTGGTGGGCGACGATGGCGGCGCGGCGCAGCGCCTCCAGCCTGGGATCGGCGAGCGGCTGGCCGCCGGGGCGGACGCCGAACAACAGGGCCAGCAGACGCTCGAAGCGGCCGGGCGGCTCGATCGCGCCGATGCCTTCCTGCCGGGCGAGATCGATCACCCGCTCCTCGAGATCGGTGAAGGGCGACGCTTCCGGCGCGGCCGGCGCAACGATCGTCAGAGGCGTGAAATCCGCCTCCGCCTGGTCGATCGCCTCCCTGAGCGCGTCCCTCAGCGCCAACCTTCTTCTCCCACGATTCCGGGCCTGCCCTGTGCGCGGACGGGCGGCATCCGGCAAGCTTTCCGCCTACGGATGTATTCCCGCCGCGTGAACCCAGGATTGCCGAACATGACGGCGACGCCCTTTCCCAACGCCCCGCGACCCGGCGCTTGCTTGCCATGATCGGGCCGCGGGTGGCGGGAGATAGGAACCGGGATGACCCTCACCAAGCCCCGCCTCCCCTGAAATGATGCGCGGATGATGCGCTTGCCTTGTTCGTTCGAACGAATTAATGGCATGGATCACGGGAGGAGGCAATGGTTCAGCAACGATTGCTCGAAATCGCCATCCGCGAATTCGGCGCCAAGGGGCTGGAAGGGGCGAGCACGCGGGGCATAGCCTCGGCGGCGGGCACCGCCATGTCTTCGATCACCTATCATTATGGCGGCAAGGAAGGGCTCTATCTCGCCACCGCCGACTATATCGCATCGCAGATGGAAGATGTGGCGGACGGCATCGCGCTCCGGCCCGATGAGCTTTCCGACGATCCGGCCGAAGCGCGCAAGGCGATCCACTTCATCCTCTCGCGCTTGCTCGCCAAGCTCTCCGGCGAGCGGAGCGCCGAATGGGCGCTGTTCATCGTGCGCGAGCAGATGAACCCCACCGAGGCCTTTGATCGCATCTACGCCGGGCCGATGGGCCGGATGGCGAAGGCGCTGGTCGAGCTGGTCTGCGTCGCGACCGGCGCGCGTGACCGGCAGGCGGCGCGGCTCGCGGTCATCACCCTGTTCGGGCAGGTGCTTGTGATCCGCGCGGCGCGCGCCACCTGCGCGCGGGTGATCGAGCGCGATCTCGACGATCCGGCGCTGATCGACGATCTCGGCCGCCGCATCGCCGCCAACACCGACGCCATTCTCGACCGCATGACCGCCGAACGACAGGAGCCGTGATGAGCGACGAGACAGACCGGGACGACAGCGAAACCGGCGAGCATCCCGAAACGGAGCGACCCCACGAGAAGGAGGCGCCTGAATCCGAAGAAGGGCAGGAGGATGAGGAGGACAAGGGCCCTCCCCTTTACAAGCGCCCGCGCTTCTGGATCATCCTGATCCTGATCGTCATCGTGGTGGGCGTCGCGGGCACGCTCTGGTGGCTGCACAAACGGCAATATGAATCGACCGACGACGCCTTCGTCGACGCGCATATCGTGCGGCTGGCGGCGCAGGTTTCGGGCCAGCTCACCGCCGTCGCGCCGGTCGACAACCGGCATGTGCCGGCGGGCGCGCTGCTCGCCACCATCGAGCCGGACGCGGCGGAGGCGACGCTGGCGCAGGCGAAGGCGCAGGCGCTCTCCGCCGAGGCGCAGATCCAGCAGGCCGAGGCGCAGGTGCGCGCCGCCGAGGCGAAGCGCGGCCAGGCGATCGCGCAGGCGCGCCAGCCGCAGGCCGAGGCGGCGAAGGCGGCGGCCGATCTCAAGCGCTACATCGCGCTGCGGCGGCTCGATCCGGCGGCGGTGGCGGGAACCCAGATCGATCAGGCGCGGGCGCAGGCGACGAGCACGGCCGCGCAGGCCGCCGCCGCCCGTCAGGCGATCCGCGACGCCGAGGCGCAGATCGCGGTGGCGCAGAAGCAGGTGAAGGCGGCGCAAGCGCAAAAGGCGAGCGCCGAAGCCCAGGTCCAATCGGCGGGCGTGACCTTCGGCCATCTCGACATCCGCGCGCCGATTTCGGGGCAGGTGGTGAACCGATCGGTGAATGTTGGCTCCTATGTCTCGCCCGGCGCGCAGCTCATGGCGATCGTACCCGATCGGCTGTGGATCACCGCCAATTTCAAGGAAACCCAGCTCAGCCGCATGCGGCGCGGCGAGCCGGTCGACATCAAGGTCGACGCCTTCCCGGACGTGCATTTCAAGGGCCGGGTCGATTCGATCCAGCACGGCGCAGGGCAGGCCTTCGCGCTGCTGCCGGCGCAGAACGCCACCGGCAATTATGTGAAGGTCGTCCAGCGCGTGCCGGTGCGCATCCTGTTCGATACGAAGAACGGCCCCGATCCACGTAATTATCCGATCGGGCCGGGCATGTCCGTCACCCCCAGCGTCAAGGTGCGCTGAGCGTGGCGAGCGCCGCCGCCCCGCGCTGGACGCCCTGCCGATCGGCGGCGGGGCCGTACAGCCCGTGGCTGATCGTGATGATCATCAGCCTGCCCACCTTCATGGAGGTGCTCGACACCTCGATCGCGAACGTGTCGCTCAACCATATCGCGGGCGGGCTTTCGATCAGCATCGATCAATCGACCTGGGTGCTGACCAGCTATCTCGTCTCCAACGCGGTCGTCATCCCGATCAGCGGATGGCTGAGCGACGCGATCGGCCGCAAGCGCTACTTCATGATCTCGATCGCGCTGTTCACCCTCTCCTCCTTCCTGTGCGGCATCGCGCCCAACCTCTCCACGCTGGTGATCGCGCGCGTGTTCCAGGGGATAGGCGGCGGCGGGCTGGCGCCGGTCGAGCAATCCATCCTCGCCGACACCTTCCCGCCCAACAAGCGCGGCATGGCCTTCGCCGCCTTCGCCATCGTGGTGGTGGTGGGCCCGGTGTTCGGGCCGACGATCGGCGGCTACATCACCGATCATGCGAGCTGGCACTGGATTTTCCTCATCAACGTGCCGGTCGGCATCGCCGCGCTGATCCTGGTCGAAACCTTCGTCGATGAGCCCAAGACGTTGCGGGAGGATCGGGCGCGGCTGCTGAAGCGCGGCCTGCGCATCGATTATATCGGCGTGGCGCTGATCTTCCTCGGCCTCGGTTTTCTGGAGATCACGCTGGATCGCGGCGAGCGCAACGACTGGTTCTCGAGCGGGCTGATCGTCACCACGGCGGCGATCGCGGCGGTGTCGCTGATCGCGCTGGTGATCTGGGAATGGAATCACGACGATCCGGTGATCGACCTCAGACTGCTCAAGAACCGCAATTTCGCGCTGACGGTGCTGGTGATGGGCACGGTCGGCATGATCCTGTTCGGCACCACCCAGCTCATTCCGCAGATGCTCCAGCAGGTGCTGGGCTACACCGCGATGGACGCCGGGCTGGCGCTGACCGCGGGCGGGCTCGCGACCCTGGTGGCGGTGCCGTTCGCGGGAAAGCTGAGCGACAAGGTGGACGTGCGTTACCTGCTGTTCCCGGCGTTGCTGGTGCAGGCGGCGGCGCTCTGGAACTTTTCGCACCTGAACGGCGACATCTCGTTCAGCGACGCCGCGATCGCCCGGCTGTATCAGGCGGTGGCGCTGCCCTTCCTGTTCGTGCCGATCAACGCGGTCGCCTATGTCGGCCTGCCGCAGACCAAGACGGCGCAGGCCTCCAGCCTGCTCAACGTCGCCCGCAACCTCGGCGGCTCGCTCGGCATCTCGGTGTCGCAGACGCTGCTCGCGTCGAACATGCAGCGCCACCAATCCTTTCTGGTCGAGGGGCTGAACCCGCTGAATCCCAATTATGTCGACTGGCTCGGCAAGGCCTCCCGCCTGTTCGGCGGCGAGGGCGGCGACATGACGCCGCTGGGGGTGCTGTATCAACAGGTGCAGCGGCAGGCGACGATGCTCGCCTTTCTGGACGTGTTCCGGATTCTGATGATCGTGGTGCTGATCGTGTCGCCGGTGGCGCTGCTGATGCGCAAGCCGAAGATCGGACGTGGCGGCGGAGGAATGGGGCATTGATGTCTAAGCGTTTCCTGGCGGCCGCGGCGCCGCTCGCGCCGCTCGCGCTGCTCGCCGGCTGCACGGTGGGGCCGGATTATCATGCGCCGAAGCCCGCGCTGCCCTCCGCCTTCGCCGAGCCGCAGGGAACGGGCGCGCAAGCGGACGTCGATCTCGCCCATTGGTGGCGCGCCTTCGGCGATCCCGAGCTGGACAGGCTGATCGAGGCGGGGCTCGCCCACGCGCCCGATCTCCAGACCGCCGCCTCGCGGGTGCGGGCCGCGCGGCTGGGCGTGATCCAGGCGCGCGCGGCCGGGCTGCCGCAGATCAACGCGGATGCGGGCGCGAACACGATCCGCTTCAGCAAGAACGCCGGATTCTCGCAGCTCGCCAAGGCGTTCGGCGGCGGCAGTAACGGCGGGAGCGGCGGAGGCGCGCCGGGTCAGGGCGTCGCGCTGCCGGGCGACAGCATCACCACCTATTCGGCCGGCTTCGACGCGAGCTGGGAACTCGATCTGTTCGGCGGCGTGCGGCGGCAGGTGCAATCCGCCCGCGCCGCGGCGGAGGCGGCCGAGTGGGACGCGCGCGACGCCCGCGTCCGCCTCGCCGCCGAGATCGCCGACGATTATCTCGTTCTGCGCGGCGCGCAGCGGCAGGCCGCGATCGCGGGCGAAGAAGCCGATCGGCAGGCGCGATCGCTCTCCATCCTCGCCCATACCGCCGAGGTCGGGCTGGTCCCGCAGGGCAACGCCATCCGCCAGCGCACCCAGCTCGCCGCCGCCCGCGCGCGGATCGCGCCGCTGGAGGCGCAGGCGCACGTCCAGATGCACGCGCTCGCGGTGCTGGTCGGCGAGCCGCCCGAGGCGCTGATCGGGGAGCTTTCGGCGGCGCGTCCCCTGCCCTCCGCTCCGCCCGCGGTGCCACCGGGCCTGCCGATCGACCTGATCCGCCGCCGCCCGGACGTGCGCGCCGCCGAACGCCGGCTCGCCGCCGCGACGGCCGATATCGGCGTCGCCGTCGCCGATCTCTATCCCAAAATCACGCTGACCGGCATGGCCGAGTTCGTCTCGACCGCGCTCGGCAATCTGTTCACCGGCAACTCGCTCCAGTTGAGCGCGGCGGGCAACGCCATATTCCCGGTGCTCGATTTCGGCCGCCGCCACGCCGCCGTCGGCATCCGCAAGGAGCAGCGCGAGCAGGCCTATCTCGCCTGGCGGACGGCGGTGCTGGGCGCGCTGCGCGACGTGGAGGACGCGCTGGCGCGGATCGATGCGGAGCGGCGGAGCAACGCCGAGCTCCGCTCCGGCGTCGCCGACGCGCGCCGCTCGCTCGCCGCCGTCGAGGCGCAGCACAAGGTGGGCCTCGCCGATTATACGCCGGTGCTGGACAGCCAGCAGCAGCTCCTTTCGGCCGAGGACAATCTGGCCCAGAGCGACGTCCGGCTGCGGCAGGACATCGCCTCGCTCTACAAGGCGCTGGGCGGCGGCTGGTCGACCGATGACGCGCCGCCGGCGGCGGTGAACCGGCCCGGCTGAGCCTGCGATCTTCAAGTGAAGGACCGATCTTTGCATTCACCCTGAACGGTGTCGAAAGAGATGTGCAGGCGGATCGCCTGGCGCATGTGCTTCGACAGGCTCAGCACGAACGGGAGGGAGGCGCTGCGGACGACTTACATGCTCCGGTTGCGGCGAACCGACGCGGCTCCCGTGTTGTGCCGGCAACGCTCTGTGGTAGAACCGCCACGATGGATGCGGAATCGGTTCGGTCTCGTCCGCCTCGCTGGCGGCGACGGCTCCAGGTGATGCGGCGGCGGCATTCGGTGTCGCTGCTCGAGATCGCGACCGTCTGCGTCACGCTCGCCATATTCGCCGCGAGCTGGTTCACCATCACCCGCAGCGGCAGCCCGGAGAAGCTGCTCACCCCGCCGGTGGTGGCGCTGCTGCTGGTCGCCAACCTCGTGCCGGTGATCGCGCTGATGGTGCTGCTCGCGCGGCGCATCGCGCGGCGGCGCGCCCGGCGCGGCGGCGGCGCGGGCGGCGGACGGCTCCATGTCCGCCTCGTCGCGCTCTTCTCGGTGGTGGCGGCGGTGCCGACGCTGCTGGTGGTGATCTTCGCCTCGCTGCTGTTCCAGTACGGCGTCTCTTTCTGGTTCTCCGATTCGGCGCGCACCGTGCTCGCCAACGCGGACAGCGTCGCCCAATCCTATGTCGCCGAGAACACCGAAAGCATCGAGCGCGAGATGCGGCCGATGGCGGGGGATTTCCGCAACGCGCTGTCTCAGGCGACCTCGCTCGACGATCCCCGGCTCGCGCCCTTCATCGCCGAGCAGCTCACCTATCGCCATCTGACCGAGCTGGCGCTGATCGGCATCGGCAGCGACGGCGAGCCGCAGACGCTGGTGATGACCAATCTCAGCAAGGGCCGCACCGCATCCGAGCTGATGCCGGCCAAATCCCTGGCGCTGCTCAACGGCGGCGGCATCGACCATGACATCATCGCGGACCGGATCGAGGCGCGGATCGCGGTCGATCCGGCGGCCAAGCTCTATCTCTACGCCTCCCGCCACATCGATCCGACGGTGGTGAAGCAGGCGACGCGGGCGAAGAGCGCGCTGAACGATTATTCCAGCCTGCTCACCCGATCGCGATCGCTCCAGCTCCAGTTCAACGCGGCGCTGCTGGTCATCTCGCTGCTGATCGTGGCGGCGGCGATCTGGACCGCCTTCGTGGTGGCGAACCGCATCACCCGCCCGATTTCGGGCCTGGTGGACGCGGCGCGCCGGATCACCTTCGGCGATCTGACCACCCGCGTCGCCGCGCCCGAGCGGAGCGACGAGGTGGGCGCGCTCGCCAACGCCTTCAACCGCATGACCAGCCGGCTGGAGGAGCAGACGGGCGCGCTGCTCGCCGCCAACCAGCAGCTCGACCAGCGCCGCGCCTTCACCGAGGCGGTGCTCTCCGGCGTTTCGGCCGGGGTCATCTCGGTGGACGGCGAACGGCGGGTGCGGTTGATCAACGAATCGGCCGAGGCGCTGCTTCGGACGCGCGGCGAAAGCCCGGTGGGCCATCCGCTCTCCGAGGTCGCGCCCGAGCTCGACCGGCTGATCGAGGAAGGCGCGCGCGAATCGGTGATCCAGTTCGCGAGCGCCGGCGATCTGCGCACGCTCGCCGTGACGCTGGCGGCCTCCGACGGCGGCCATGTGCTGACCTTCGACGACATCACCCAGCAGCTTCTCGACCAGCGCCGCGCCGCCTGGTCCGACGTGGCGCGGCGCATCGCGCACGAGATCAAGAACCCGCTCACCCCGATCCAGCTCGCCGCCGAGCGGCTCCAGCGGCGCTACGGCAAGGAGGTGGCGAGCGATCCGGCGGTGTTCGAGCGGCTGACCCACACCATCATCCGCCAGGTCGGCGATCTGCGGCGCATGGTGGACGAATTCTCCTCCTTCGCGCGCGTGCCCAAGCCGGTGTTCCGCGCCGAGCCGATCGTGGATGTGGCGCGCCAGGCGCTGTTTCTCCACGAAGTCGCCCATCCCGCGATCCGCTTCTCGCTCGACGCGCCCGATCCCCCGCCGATCCTGGTGTGCGATCGCCGCCTGCTCGGCCAGGCGCTCACCAACATCGTCAAGAACGCGGTCGAGGCGATCGAGGCCAAGGGCGAGGAGGGACAGCCGATCGCAGGCGAAGTGGCGATGACGGTGCGCGAAGAGGGCGAGCGGCTGGAGATCGGCATCGCCGATACCGGCATCGGCCTCCCCGCCGAGCGCGAGCGGCTGACCGAACCCTATATGACGACGCGCGCGCGCGGCACCGGCCTCGGCCTCGCGATCGTCAAGAAGATCGTCGAGGAGCATTTCGGCACGATCGATTTCGCCGATCGCGAGGGCGGCGGCACCGTCGTCACGATCATGCTGGACGCCGCCAAGCTCGCCCCGCTCGCCGGCGCGGGCGAGGACCAGACCACCGGGGCGGAGGCGCGCCCCACCGAACTCACGCGCATGAAGGCCGGTTGAAGATGGCATTGGACGTACTGATCGTCGACGATGAACAGGATATCCGCGAGCTTGTCGCGGGCGTGCTGGAGGATGAAGGCTATCAGGCCCGCACCGCCGCCGACAGCGACGCCGCGCTCGCCGCCATCCGCGAGCGGCGGCCGAGCCTGGTGCTGCTCGACGTGTGGCTCCAGGGATCGAAGCTCGACGGGCTCGATCTGCTCGATGAGATCAAGCGGCTCGACGCCTCGATCCCGGTGCTGGTGATCTCGGGCCACGGCAATCTCGATACCGCGGTGGCGGCGATCCGGCGCGGCGCGGTCGACTTCATCGAAAAGCCGTTCGAGGCGGAGCGACTGCTGCTGCTGGTCGCGCGCGCGACCGAGACGGAGCGGCTGAAGCGCGAGAACGCCAGCCTGAAGGCGCAGGTCGGCCAGGAGGAGGAGCTTACCGGCCAGTCCGCCGCGATCAACCATGTCCGCGCCACCCTGAAGCGGGTGGCGGGCACCGGCAGCCGGGTGCTGATCTCCGGCCCGGCGGGGGTGGGCAAGGAGGTGGCGGCGCGCCTGCTGCATCTGTGGAGCACCCGCTCGCGCGCGCCCTTCGTGGTCGTCTCGGCGGCGATGATGACGCCGGAGCGTGTGGAGGACGAGCTGTTCGGGGTGGAGGAAGGCGGCGAGCTGGTCCGCCCCGGCCTGCTCGAGCAGGCGCATGGCGGCACGCTGTTCCTCGACGAGATCGCCGACATGCCGCTCACCACCCAGGCCCGCATCCTGCGCGTGCTGACTGACCAGAGCTTCGCGCGGGTCGGAGGCCAGCGCATGGTGAAGGTGGACGTGCGCGTCGTCTCGGCGACCGCGCGGCAGCTTTCCGAGGAGATCGCCGCCGGACGCTTCCGCGAGGATTTATATTATCGACTCAATGTCGTGCCGGTCGTTCTTCCGCCGCTTTCCGAACGGCGCGAGGATATTCCCGCGCTCGTCCAGCACTTCGTCGCGCGCTACGCCGCCGAGCGGCGCGTGCCCACGCCCGAGGTGACGCCCGAGGCGATCGCCGCGCTCCAGGCCTATGACTGGCCGGGCAATGTCCGCCAGCTCCGCAACATCGTCGAACGCACCATCATCATGGCGCCGGGCGACCGCATCGGCCGGATCGATGTCGACATGCTGCCGCCCGAGCTGCTTTCCGATCAGGAGCGTCTGGCGCCGGGCAACGCCGCCAAATCGATCATGGGCACCCCGCTGCGCGAGGCGCGCGAGACGTTCGAGCGGGAATATCTGCGCGTCCAGATCCGCCGCTTCTCCGGCAACATCTCCCGCACCGCGAGCTTCATCGGCATGGAACGATCGGCGCTGCACCGCAAGCTCAAGTCGCTGGGTCTGGCGGATATCCGGGAAACGGAGGAGTAGGAACCCGCGTTCTCAGCCGATCGCGGCGGACCATCCTACCTTGCCGATGGTTCGCAAACTGCTCACGAAAGCAAGGAGGCGAAGGATGAGCGAGCACTTTAAGGTCGGCGATCATGTCGCCTGGAACTCGGAAGCCGGGCATGTCAGCGGCCGGATCATCAAGGTCCATACGCAAGACACGGACTATAAGGGCTATACCCACCACGCGAGCCCCGACGATCCGCAATATGAGATCAAGAGCGACAAGACCGATCACGTAGCCCTGCACAAGGACTCGGCGCTGAGAAAGATCGGCGATTGAGCCCAACCTCCTGAGCATCGGTATTACCGAAACAGGATCGGCCTGACCGCTGGTGCCCAGGAAAGGATAGGAGCTAGATGGTAGTAATCGGCACAATTCCGCATCATAAGACCGGATTGGCATGGTAAGTCTGTGCCATTATGCAGTTGCGATTGCAAGCTCGATAATGTGAAACTAGCCTGCCCGCCGACAGGAGACTCTCATGTCTATCGGTTCCGCGCGCCATTCTCTGCTGGGCTTATGGGATATTGGTAGGCACCTTCGACGTGGTATGGTCGTAACATGGGCCATTTGGTGGCGGGGATGGGTCGTTCTCTTTGGGTGTGCCATATCTTTGCT
>DASSTK010000245.1:0-2939 GCA_035707945.1 Sphingomonas sp. | reverse complement strand
GATGATGCAGGATCGCGGAGGCAGGCGTGATCGGATAGCCGCCGAAGAACATGTCCACATTCGCCAGCTTCGATCCGGCGACGAGGCCGAGCGCGATGGATTCCGCGCCGGTGACGGTGCGATAAAGCCCCGGCTCGGCGGGCGCGGGAGCGATGCTGTGCTGCCGGAGCCCGGCCACGCCGCCGCCGATCTCGGCCGTCTCACCGAAGGCATGGCCGGCGTTCAAGGCAGCGATATTGGCCTCGGCCAGCTCAGGCGCTTTGGCGAACTTGTTCTTGAGCCAATCGACGATCGGCTCGCGCGGACGATCGAACATCCAGAGCGCCAGCCCCAGCGTCCACATATTCTTGCAGCGCAGCGCCTCCTTGTTGCCGAGGCCGAAGGGCTTCACCGCGTCCAGGGTGAGTTGGGAGATGTTGAACGCCATCACCTGCCATTTGGCGAGGCTGCCGTCGGTCAGCGGGTTGACGCCTTCCGGATAGCCCGCCTTGGCGAGATTGCGGGCGGTGAACTCGCCTTCGTCGGCGATGATGAGGCCGCCTTCCTTGAGCGCCGCGACGTTCACCTTGAGCGCCGCCGGGTTCATCGCCACCAGCACGTCCGGCTGATCGCCGGCGGTGTTGATCGCCCGCGAACCGAAATTGATCTGGAAGGCGGAGACGCCGAAGGTGGTACCCTGCGGTGCGCGGATTTCCGCCGGGAAATCGGGGAAGGTCGCGAGGTCGTTTCCGGCGAGCGCGGTGGACAGGGTGAACTGCCCGCCCGTCAACTGCATGCCGTCTCCCGAATCGCCCGCGAAGCGGACGACGATGGAGTCGGGAGCGGGTTGTGCGGAGGCCTCGCGGGGGGTGAGTTCGCGCGCGGCTGTGGCCATGATCCGATAAACCTTGCAACTATGGGCGGCGAGCGTCGGCTGGGCGCGCGCACGATGACGATTCGTCCTAGGACGGCGGAGCATCGCGCTCAATGAAGAAAAAATGCCCCGGCCTATCAGCGGAGCTTCGCGCATTCGTCGGCGAGCGCCAGCATCGAGGCGGCGTGCCGGCGCGCCACCGCCATCGCATCCGGGCCGTAGCCGCCGCCCATCGTGCTCGCCAGCGGCACGCCTCTTTCCCGCGCCGCGCGCATCACCATCCGGTCGCGCGCCTCCAGCCCCGCGTCGCTCAGCGCCAACCGGCCGAGCCGATCCCCGCCGTGCGGATCGACGCCGGCCTGATAGAGGATCAGATCGGGGCCGATCGGCTCGATCAGGCTCGGGAGATGACGGGCGAGCAGATCGAGATAAGCCTCGTCCGCCGTCCCGTCCGGCAGCGCCACATCGATATCGGAGCGCGGCCTGGAAACCGGGAAGTTGCGCGCCGCGTGCATCGAGAAGGTGACGATATCGTCCCTGCCCGCGGCGAGCGCGGCGGTGCCGTCGCCCTGATGCACGTCGAGATCGAGGATCAGGATGCGGGCCGCCTCGCCTTCCGCGATCAGCCGGTTGGCGGCGATCACCAGATCGTTGAACACGCAGAAACCCGCGCCGCCGTCATAAAAGGCATGATGGCTGCCGCCCGCGGCGTTCGCCGCATAGCCATGCTCCAGCGCGAGGCGCGCGGCGAGCCAGGTGCCGCCCGGCGAAAGCCGCGAACGCCGGGCGACCGGCGGGGTGATCGGAAAACCGATCCGCCTTTCCTTTTCCGGCGGGACCGCGCAGCCGATCACCTCCGCAACATAAACGGGATCGTGCACCGCCTCGATCCATGCGCGGGGCATCGGCTCCGGGCGATGAACGGCGAAGGGAGCGCCGCTTTCCTCCAGCGCCCGCATCACCAGCGCATATTTGTCGAAGGCGAAGCCGCCCGTCGCGCCCGGTGCGGCATAATCCGGATGGTGGACGACGTGGAGCATCGCAAACTCCCCCGGCCCGCCAAAGCGCGCCAGCGGCGTTTCCGTTCCCGGCCTCGACTTGGGGCCTGCGCTGGGCCACAACGGCCCCTTGCAGCAGCCAAGGAGTCGCCCGGCGTGACCGAGCCTTTCGTTCGACCCGACGTCGCCGCCTTCCTTGCCTATCTGAACGGCCTGCCCGGCCCGCGCACCCACGAGTTGACGGCGGAAGCCGCCCGCGAGCTGGCGCGCGCCGCCCGCGATCTCGCCGACGCGCCGGTGGGCGAACTCGCGGTCATGCGCGATCTCGCCATGAAGGGGCATGGCGGCGTGCGGATCGCGCTCAGGCTGTTCGACGCCCGGGCGGAGCGCGGGGACGGGCCGCTCATGCTGTTCTTCCACGGCGGCGGTTTCGTGTTCGGCGATCTCGACACGCACGCGCCCGCCTGCGCGGAGATGGCGCGCGCGCTCGATCTGCCGGTGCTCGCGGTCGATTACCGGCTCGCGCCCGAGCATCCCTGGCCCGCCGCCCCGCGCGATTGCGAGGCGGCGGCGCGCTGGGCGGCGGAAGGAGCCGACGCGCTCGGCTTCGCGCCGACGGGGCTGGTGCTCGCGGGCGACAGCGCGGGCGGGACGCTCGCCATCACCACCGCCATGGCGTTGCGGGACACGCCCGCCGCCGTGCCGGTGATCGCGCAATTCCCGATCTATCCGGCCGCCGATCTCGCCACCCACTATCCTTCCTACAAGGCGTTCGAGCAGGGTTATCTGCTCGATTCGGAGACTTTGCGCTGGTTCGATCAGGCCTATCGCGCGGACGTGAGCGACTGGCGGGGTTCGCCGATGGCGGGATCGCTGGAGAGCCTCCCTCCCGCGCTGGTGTTGACCGCCGGGCTGGACCCGATCCGCGATCAGGGCCGCGCCTATGCCGCCGCGCTCGCCATGCAGGGCGCGCCGGTCATCTTCCGCGAGGCGGCGGGGCAGATTCACGGCTTTCTCACGCTGCGGCGCGCCGTTCCTTCGGCCGAAACCGATCTGGCGGGCGCGCTTCGGGCCTTGAAGGCGATGCT
>DASSTK010000244.1:0-6691 GCA_035707945.1 Sphingomonas sp. | reverse complement strand
GCCCGCTCCCGTCGGACGGCTCAGTTCCTGTCCTTGTCCACCAGCTTGCCCGCGCCGATCCAGGGCATCATAGCGCGGAGACGAGAGCCGACCTGCTCGATCGGATGCTCGGCGGCGAGCTTGCGGGAGGCCTTGAGCTCGGGCTGGCCGGCGCGGTTGTCGAGCACGAAGCTCTTGACGAAGCGGCCGGACTGGATGTCCGCCAGCACGCGCTTCATCTCGGCCTTGGTTTCGTCCGTCACGATCCGCGGGCCGGTGGTGATATCGCCATATTCGGCGGTGTTGCTGATCGAATAGCGCATGTTGGCGATGCCGCCCTCATACATGAGGTCGACGATCAGTTTCACCTCGTGAAGACATTCGAAATAGGCCATTTCCGGGGCGTAGCCGGCTTCCACCAGCGTCTCGAAGCCGGCCTGGATCAAGTGGGTCAGACCGCCGCACAGCACCGCCTGCTCGCCGAACAGATCGGTCTCGCACTCCTCCTTGAAGTTGGTCTCGATCACGCCCGAACGCCCGCCGCCGATCGCGCAGGCGTAGGAGAGGGCGACATCGTGCGCGTTGCCGGATGCATCCTGATGCACCGCGATCAGGCAGGGCACGCCGCCCCCGCGCAGATATTCGGAGCGGACGGTATGGCCCGGCCCCTTGGGCGCGACCATGAACACGTCGATCTCGGGCTTGGGCTCGATCAGGCCGAAATGGATGTTGAGGCCGTGGGCGAAGGCCAGCGCCGCGCCGTCGCGGATATGATCCTTGATGTCCTTGTCCCAGATCGCCGCCTGATGCTCGTCGGGGGCGAGGATCATGATGATGTCGGCCCAGGCCGCGGCCTCGGCGGTGGGCATGACGCGGAAACCCGCGCCTTCCGCCTTCTTCGCCGAGGCCGAGCCGGGACGGAGCGCGATCACCACTTCGCCGACGCCCGAATCCCGAAGATTCTGGGCATGGGCATGGCCTTGGCTGCCATAACCCACGATCGCGACCTTCTTGGTCTTGATCAGGCCCGCATCGGCATCGGCATCATAATAAACGCGCATTTGTGGGGTTCCTTTTCGAATATTCCGGATCGTCATGCTGACGAAAGTCAGCATCCATTCGCACTTCATCAGCGGAGTGCGTCTGGACCCTGACTTTCGTCAGGGTGACGGTGGCTGCAATTCAGGCGGCTTCCTTACCTCGCGCGATGGCCGCGACGCCAGTGCGGGCGACTTCGACCAAGCCGACCTCCCGCATCAGCTCGAGGACCTTGTCGATCTTCTCCGGGCTGCCCGTCACCTCGAACACGAAGCTGGCGATGGTCGAATCGACCACGCGGGCGCGGTAGACTTCGGCCAGGCGCAGCGCCTCGATGCGGTGCTCGCCGATGCCCGCCACCTTCACCAGCGCCAGCTCGCGTTCGACATGCGGGCCGAGGTCGGTGAGATCGGCGACACGATGCACCGGCACCAGCCGATCGAGCTGGGCGATGATCTGGTCGATCACCTCGGGCGGGCCGTGGGTGACGATGGTGATGCGGCTCACCCGATGATCCTCGGTCACGTCCGCCACGGTGAGGCTGGCGATGTTGTAGCCGCGCGCGGTGAACAGCCCGGCGATGCGGGCGAGGATGCCCGCCTCGTTATCGACGACGATCGAAAGCGTATGCCGCTCGGCGGCTTCTTCCTGGATGTGCATGGAAATCAGTCTTTCTCGGGCGCGAGCAGGACGTTGCCGACCATGCCGAAATGCCAATAGGTGCGGCCGTCCTCGTCGCGCCGGGGGTAGCAGATGTTGATCGCGGTGAAGCCGAAGCCTTCCAGCACCTTGGAGACCGTCTCTCCCGCATAGCGCGAGGAAATCTTCACCTTGTCGAACTCCTCGTCTCCGATCGTCCACGGGCGGTCGAGATGGACCACCCAGTCGGAGAAGGTGGGCGCGGCCTGCGCCGTCCAGCCGACGAGATCGTCCTCGCCCGCGTTCATGCGGCCGAAGTCGAAAGGCTCGGCGACGTGGATGACGAGCCGCGCTTTGGGCATCAGACCAGCGCCTTCGCCTCGTCGCTCGCCTCGCCCACCACCTCCTCGGCATGGAGGATCATCTCGGTGTGCGCTGCGCCCGACGGGATCATCGGGAAGCAGTTGGCGAGCTGGGCGACCCGGCAATCGACCATCACCGGGCCTTCCGCCGCCAGCATCGCGGCGATCCCGTCGTCAAGCTCGCCGGGCTTTTCGATGCGGAGGCCCGTCCAGCCGAAAGCGGCGGCGAGCGCCACGAAATCGGGCAGCGCTTCCGAATAGCTTTCCGAATAGCGCGAGGCATAGATCAGCTCCTGCCACTGCCGGACCATTCCCATATAGCTGTTGTTGAGGATGAAGACCTTGACAGGCAAGCGATATTGCGCGGCGGTCGCCATCTCCTGGATGTTCATCAGGATCGATGCTTCGCCGGCGATGTCGATCACGAGCCTGCCCGGATTGCCGAGCTGCGCGCCGATCGCGGCGGGTAGGCCATAGCCCATCGTGCCGAGCCCGCCCGAGGTGAGCCAGCGGTTCGGCGCGTCGAAGCCGAAATGCTGGGCGGCCCACATCTGATGCTGGCCGACTTCGGTGGTGACGATCGGATCCCTGTCCCGCGTCATCTCCCAAAGACGGCGGATCGCCTGCTGGGGCATGATCTCATGGTCGGACGCGGGATAGGCGAGCGAGTTGCGCGCCCGCCAGCCTTCGATCCGGCCCCACCATTCCTCGAGATCGGCGGCCTCGTGCCCGCGCGCCTTCCATGCCGCGATCATCGCCCGCGCGGCGCGCCCCGCATCGGCGACGACGGGCAGGTCCACCCGGACATTCTTGTTGATCGAGGAGCGGTCGATATCGACGTGGATCTTGCGCGCATGGGGCGCGAAGGCGTCGAGCCGGCCGGTCACGCGATCGTCGAAGCGGGCGCCGAGGCAGACGATCAGGTCCGCCTTGTTCATCGCCATATTGGCTTCGTAGGTGCCGTGCATGCCGAGCATGCCGAGCCACGCCGGATGATTGGCCGGGAACGCGCCCAGTCCCATCAGCGTGGAGGTGACGGGCGCGCCGGTGAGCGCCTGAAGCTCGCGCAGCGCCTGCGCCGCGTCCGGCCCGGCGTTGATGACGCCGCCGCCGGTGTAGAAGATCGGCCGCTCCGCCGCCGCCAGCATCTCCACCGCCGTCTCAATCGCTTGCGGCTCGGGCTCGATTTGCGGGCGGTAGGTCTTGTGCTCGAAGGGAGAAGCGGGCTTGCCGTAGGGCGCGGTCGCGATCTGCACGTCCTTGGGCAGGTCGATCACCACCGGGCCGGGGCGGCCGGAAGTGGCGATATGGAACGCCTCGTGGATCACCGCGCCGAGCCGGGCGGGATCCTTCACCAGATAATTATGCTTGGTGCAGTGGCGGGTGATGCCGACCGTGTCCGCCTCCTGAAAGGCGTCCGTGCCGATCAGATGCGTCGGCACCTGGCCGGTGATGACGACGATCGGGATCGAATCCATCAGCGCGTCGGCAAGGCCCGTGACCACGTTCGTCGCGCCCGGGCCGGAGGTGACGAGCACCACGCCCGGCTTGCCGGTGGAGCGGGCATAGCCTTCGGCCGCATGCGCCGCGCCGCCTTCCTGGCGCACGAGGATGTGGCGAATGGAGGACTGCTTGAAGAGCGCATCGTAGATCGGAAGCACGGCGCCGCCGGGATAGCCGAACACAAGCTCGACCCCGAGATCGACAAGGGCTTCCACCAATATCTCCGCGCCGCTCTTCTCTTTCGTCATCGCGCTCGTCCTCCGTATTCCACGTCATCCTCCTTCGGGTGAGGAGGCGCAGCTACCGGCAATAAAAGAGCGCGTCAACCATCAAGATCGTAATAATGTTGCGAAGGGCGGGAGTGTCGCCGAGTCCCATTGGGCGAGACGCGGCCAGCCGGGCGGGGGCTGGTGACGGAACCAGGTGCGCTGCCGCTTGGCGTATTGGCGGCTCGCCGCCTGGGCGCGGGCGATCATATCCGCGCGGGTGGAACGGCCTTGCAGCCACTCCGCGATCTCCCGCACGCCGATGGCGCGCATGGCGGGGAGCGCGGGATCGAGCCGCCGGGCGAGCAGCGCCTCCACCTCCTCGACCGCGCCCTGCTCCAGCATGGCGAGGAAGCGCGCGTCTATGCGCTGGGTCAACTCCTGGCGATCGGGAATCAGCAGCAGCGGCGCGAGGCGCAACGCAGCGCCGATGCCGCCGATCCGCTCCGCCTGCCAATCCGCCAGCGTCCGCCCGGTCGAGCGGACCACCTCGAGCGCACGGGCGACGCGGGTGGTGTCGGTCGGGCGAAGCCGCGCGGCGGCGGCCGGGTCTTCCCGCATGAGCGCCGCATGGGCTTCGGCGACGGACAGCGCGCGCACCTCCGCGCGAACCTCCGGCGCGATCTCCGGCACCGGCGCGATGCCGTCGAGGAGCGTGCGGATATAGAGACCCGTGCCGCCGATCAGGATCGGGGCGCGGCCCTCGCCATGCGCTTCGGCGATCGCCGCTTTCGCCTCCTCCGCCCAGGCGGCGGCGTTGTGCGCCTGGCCCGCGTCGACATGGCCGAACAGGCGATGGGGCGCGCGCGCCTCCTCCTGCGCCGAGGGGCGGGCGGTCAGCACGCGCAGATCGGCATAGACCTGACTCGCATCCGCATTGACGATCACGCCGCCGATCCGCTCGGCGAGCGCGAGCGCCAGCGCGCTCTTGCCGCTCGCCGTCGGCCCTGCGATGAGCGCCAGCGGCGGCAGATCGGGAGATGCCATGTTCACGGCGACGCTGATAGCAGCGGGCGCGCTTTCGCGCGGGGATATTTCAAGCGCCGAGGATGCGCTGCGCAGCGCGGGCGCGGAACCCACGGGTTGGGCGTGGCTCGATGAGGGCGACGCTGCGGATCTCGCTTTCACCGGCGATCCCGCCGCCGCGCGCGGGGCGCTGGAGGCAATGCCGTTCGATGTGGTGGTCCAGCCTTCCTGGGGGCGCTTCAAGAAGCTGCTCGTCGCCGACATGGATTCGACGATGATCACCATCGAGTGCATCGACGAGCTTGCCGATTATGCCGGCATCAAGGCCGAGATCGCCGCCGTCACCGAGGCGGCGATGCGCGGCGAGCTCGACTTCGTCGAGGCGCTCGACGCGCGCGTGGCGCTGCTCAAGGGGCTGGAGGAGGGCGTGATCGCGCGCTGCCGGGAGGAGCGGGTGCGGATCATGCCGGGCGCGCGCGCGCTGGTGCGGACGATGCGGGCGGACGGCGCGCGCACCGTGCTGGTCTCGGGCGGCTTCACCGCCTTCGCCGAGCCGGTCGCCGCCGAAATCGGCTTCGATGTGGCGATCGCCAACCGGCTGGGCGTGGGGGAGGGGAAGCTCGACGGCATCGTCGACAGGCCCATCGTCGACGCCGCGACCAAGCTCGCCACCCTCAAGGCCGAACGCGACCGGCTGGGCCTCGCCTCCGCCGAAACGCTGGCCGTGGGCGACGGCGCCAACGACATCCCGATGATCGAGGCGGCGGGCCTCGGCGTCGCCTACCACGCCAAACCCAGAACCGCCGCCGCCGCCGCCGCGCGGATCGAGCGCGGCGATCTCACCGCTCTGCTCTGGGCGCAGGGCTATCGCCGCGCGCAATGGGTGCGGGAGTAGATCGGTCTCGAAGCTCAACCTTGCCCCGTGAAGCTGGGCTTGGCCCCCTCGACTGCGCTCGGAGAATTGAAATCCTCAGCGCCACATATCGGCCGCGATCGCCGCCAGCGCGAAACCGACCGAGCGCTCGGTACGGTCGAAGGCCAGACGGAAGCCGTGGCGGCCCTGGGCGATCACCTCGGCCTCGATCGCGCCCGCTGCGGCATGGCGCAGCACCACCCGCTCGCCGGGGCGGAGCGCGACGCCGGTTTCCAGCCACGCCCCCGCGCCCGAGATATCGCTGAGCGCGGCCGGCACGCTGGCGCCGGAGGCGAGCAGCGCGAGCGGCCGCGATCGGGAAGTACCCGCGTCGATCCGTTCGGGACAGACTCGTGAAGCCATGCGACACCCCCTGACGCCCCCCATCACGACGGTCGAGAATGGCGCGAAGGGCCGAAGGAAAGGTTAAGGCGCGACCGGGAAGCAGCCCGCGCCGGCCGCCTTCGCGTCGGCGCAGGCCTTTTCGGCGGCCGATCTGTCGGCCAGCGGCCCGGCGCGCAGGCGCACCACCGCGCCCGCTTTCTCATAGGAGGGGTGGAGCGAACGGAGCGCGGCCGACTTGCCCGAAATCTTCCGCCACGCCGCTTCGGCCGAGGCTTCGGTGCTGAACGCGCCGAGCTGGACCTGCCACTTGCCGCCCGCACTGGCGAGCTTGGCCGGGGCCGGTCTGGCGGATTCAATCTTGGCGGCCTTCGGCGCGGGCACGGCTCTTGCCGGAACCGGAGCGGGCCTCGCCTCGGCGGTGCGAGTCGGCGGCAGGACGGGGCCGGGCGAAGTCAGCGCCTGGCGGCTGATCGGCGGCATCGGCCGGGCGGCGAGTTGGTTGGCGAGCTCCAGCCCCTTCTTCTTGTCCTCGGGCGCCAGATATTTGTCCATCTGCGCGAGGCTTGTGGTCGCCTGCGGCAATCCGGCGGCGGCGGCGCGGGTCATCAGCGCATAGGCTTTCGGCCAATCCCGCCCCACCAGATCGCCGTTGAACAGCGCCGTGCCATAAACATATTGCG
>DASSTK010000243.1:0-4355 GCA_035707945.1 Sphingomonas sp. | reverse complement strand
GCCTTTTTCGTAATGGGCGTCCTTCCATTCCTCGCTGAACGCCTTGGCCCGGCGTTTGATCTCATCCCAGCCAAGCCGCATCGCATCCCCCGCCTTTCCGCAATGGCTTAGCGGGCCTCGCCCGCATCGCCAAGCGCGCGGGATGACGCGATCGGGCAAGGGGATGGTGGGCGGTGACGGGCTCGAACCGCCGACCCTCTCGGTGTAAACGAGATGCTCTACCAACTGAGCTAACCGCCCGCGACGCGCGGCCTATGCCCGTTCGGGCGGGCGCGGGCAAGCGTCAGGCGGCCGGCTCCAGCACGCGGCGGGCGGAGGCGCAATAGGCCGCCATCGCGCCCGCCGCCCGCTCGGTGAGCGCGATGAACACGCGGCGGCCGTCGTCCGGATCGGGATGGCGCGCGAGCAGGCCGTGATCGGTCATCGTGCCGATCCAGCGCAAGGCGGTGGTGGCGGGCACGGCCGCGGCGATGCACAGGCTGGAAACGGCGACCGGGCGGCGCTCGTGCCGCGCCGCGGTCAGGTCGAGCAGCATGTCCCAGGCGGGATCGGCGAACAGGGCGGAATTGAAGTGCTGATCGCGCAACCGCCGCAACCGCAGGATCGCCCGCGCCATCGCCCCGTCCGAAGCGCTTTCGCCGCTGCCGCCCGCCAGCCGCAGCGCGGCGGCGGGCTCGCGGACCGCGCCTTCGTCGCCCGAAAGCGCCGCGAGCGTGCGGGCGATCCGGCCCACCTCCTCGCTCAACTGGGCGAGCCGCCGGCTGTTCGCCTCGTTCGCATTGTCGCGCACGCCCCCGCCGGCCGTTCCCAGCATCTCCACGAGCGCGGCGGCGAGTTCGCCGTCATCGGGCTCGACCAGCAATTGCGCCCGCTCGTCGGCGATGCGGGCCGCCGCCACGTCGATCAGCGCGTGGGGAATGGTGATCACGCTGGAAAAGCGCATCGTCGCCGCCGCCGCATCGAGATGGGCGAGCAGCGTATCGAGCATGGCGCCGCCGTCCTCGACGACCTCGACCACCACGCCGCCCGCCGTCAGCTGCCCGTCCAGCCTGGCGAGCGCTTCGGCGAGCGGCTCGCTCGCCGCCACGCGGCCGCCCGCCTCCGCGATCGCGGCCGCGAGTTCGGCGCGGCGCGCGGGATCGTCGCAGAAGAGCAGCACCGTCGGCCCGACGGCGGCCGCATAGCTGGGCTGGTTCGGATCGTTGCTCATGGGCTGCCCCTTGTTCTGTTTCCGTTCGCCTTTTCTTGCCAACGGAACGAAAGGAGGTCAGCCCCCGATGTGTCGATTGCGGAGAAAAAAGCGTCCGCTGTGGCGCGCGGGCCTCAGCCGATCCGCGCCCAGGCATCGGCGATCTCGCCGATCATGGCGCGCGCCTCGACGATCCGATCCGGATCGTTTTCGGAAACGCCCGCATCGATCAGCCGCCGCGCCTCGCGATAGACGGACGCCAATCCGCGCGCGAGTTCGCCGCCCTGCGCATGATCGAGGCTGGCTTCGAGCCCGCCGAGGATCGAGCTGGCGCGCGCGCGCCGCTCCGGCACGCCCGCGCGGCTCCGCCCCTCGCCCAGCGACGCGGCGAGGATGTCGAGGATCTTGATCAGCTCCTCGAATAATATGGCGATCAGCCGATGGGGCGATGCGCCCTCCACCTGGCTGGCGACATCCACCTCCTGATAGCGCGCGCGGGCGGCGCCGTATCCCGCCCGATAGCCTGTCGCTGCGAACATGACTGTCTTCCTGTCCTGATTCAATTGGTGGATTTGGTCCACAGGTTGATCTGCTGGGTCATATAGCTCTGGGTCGCCTTGTAGCCCGAGACCAGCGTGTTCATCGTCGAGAACTGGGTGACGAGGCGATCGTGATAGACCGTCACCTGCGCCTCCGCCTTGTCCATCGCGTCGGAAAGCGAGCTCTGCGTCTTGGTGAGGCTGTCGGAGAGCGTGGTGAGCGCCCCGCTGCTGCCGAGCAGCGCATCGTGGACCGCCTGGAGCGCGCCGCCCAGCCCCTGATCGATCGTCAGCGTCGCGCTCGAAGGCGCGCCCGCGAGGATCTGGAGGGTGAGCCCGGCGAGCGGGGTTCCCGCCGCGCCGGTCAGGATGTTGCTGCCGGGGACGAGCGCGGTGAGCGTGATGCCGTTGATCGTCGCGCTGGCGGGCGTCGAGCTGTTCGCCTGGACGATATTGCTGACGCTGTAGCTCCCGGCCGAAACGCCGCCCACCGTGCTGTTGATCTTGACGAGCGGGCTGTTGCTCGATTGCGTCGGGTTGAACAACGCCTCGACATCGTCGGGATGGCTGGTGAGCGCGTTGGAAAGCTGGGCGGCGTCCACCGAAAGCGAACCGTCGCGATTGGTCTTGACCCCGATCTCGGCCAGCGTGCGATAGGCGCCCGAAGCCGTCAGCGGCGTGGTGGTGAGCTGGTTCAGCCTGCGCTCCAGATCGCGGATCGTGCCGTTGCCCCTGAGCGGCCCGGCCGTGCCGCCATTGGTCCCCGCCGCCATCGCATTGTCGAGCTCGAGCCGGAGCTGGTTGTAGGCCGAGACGAAATCGTTGACCGCCTGGGTGATCGCGTCGCCGGGCTTGCTGACGCCGAGCGTCACGGCGCCCGTCCTGGTCAGCGTCATCTTCACGCCGGGGATGGCGTCGGAGAAGCTGTTGGTCGATCGCGTGTAGGATACGCCATCCATCGTGAAGGCCGCGTCCTGCGCCACCTGGAGGCGCTGCATGCCCGTGCCGGTCGCGGTGTTGGCGGAGGCGGTGTCGCCGTCGACCGGCGTGTAGGCGAAGCCCGCAAGGCTGCCGTTCGCCGCGATCGAGAAGCCCTGCGCCGCCCCGCTCGTGCCCTTGAGCACCAGATGCGCGCCGTTCGTATCGTCCACCTCGCTCGCGGTCACGCCGGTGGTCGCCGTCTTGGCGTTGATCGCCGAGATCAGGCTTGAGAAATCGGTGAAGTCGGTCCCCGCCGTCAGCGTCACGCTCGCCCCGCCGGTGGTGGTGAGCGTGAATGTGTCCCCGCTCGCATAGCCGGCGGCGGTGTCGGTCGGCTGCGATTCGAGCGTCTGGGACTGGGCGAGCTGGTTCACGGTGATCGAGGAGGCGAGATTGCCGAGCCGATAGCCGGCGATCGCGCTCACCGACATCACGCTGCTGTCGGACGAGGTCGGCTGGGTATAGAGCGTGCCGCCGTCGAGCAGCGTGTTGAGCGAGGTCGAGAAGGCGGATAGATCGCTCGAGATGCTCGCAACCGCGGAAATCTGCGCGGTGTTGGCGGTCTGCTTGGCGGTGATCGGATCCTCGAGCCCTGACCGCTGCGCGGCGGTGAGCTGGGTGATCAGGGTCGCGGTGTCGATCCCCGAGCCCGCGTTCAGCGTGCTGATGATGCTCTGGCCGAGCGAGGCGTTGCTCGTCGTGGACGAGGTGCCGCCGGTCGTGGGGGTGGTCGTCATCGCCGCTCCTTCGCGTTCCAGAACGACCATGGCGGCAAAATCTTTACAGCCGGTTCACCGCTTTTCCCGGATCAGCCGGCGCACCGCGCCCGGCCCCAGCCGCGCCTGCGCCTCCAGCGCCAGATCGGCCGCCACGGCGATGCGGCGGGCGAGCTCGGCGGCGGTGATCGTCTCGCCGGGACGGAGCGCATCGGCGGCGGGCGCCGCCGGATCGCCGATCCGTCCGCTCATCTCGTTGACCGCCGCCAGCGCCTCGGCGATCGAGGCGCGAACCGCCGTCGTCCCGTCCGAATCCGGCCGGGGCGCCGCCATTTCGTCCACAAGGGGCAGGGCTTCGTCGAGCGCCTCGCGCACCGAGGCGAGCCATTGCATCCGCCGTTCGCGCCGGTTGGCCGGCCCGCGCGGCTCCTGCGCGGCCTGGACCGCCTGAGGGGAGACCTCCGCCGGGCGCGGGGGCGCGGGCGGGTTCCTGCCTCCCGATCCGATCCCGTCGATCATGCGCGCCTCTCCCCGCGAATCCCATGCTAGGAACGGCAGCGGCGAAGAAAGCTTGAATCACGGTGGTGAAGAAGGGGTTAGCTATGTTCGCCCGCTTAGAGCTGGAGTAAGATATCTATATCCGTTCGTGCTGAGTAGCGACCGAGTAGGCCCGAAAGGCCGTATCGAAGGGGCATATCGAAGCATGCCTCTCACGGTCCTTCGATACGCCGCTACGCGGCTACTCAATGCCCGCCCTGGGCGCCTGCCTTTCAGGCAGTCGAAGGGGCTGCTCAGGGCGAACGGGGATCGCGTGAAAACAGCCGCATGCCATACGGCGCTACACCGGACTCGCTCGCGCAGTTCCTCGAAATAAGCGTTATCAGCCGGAGCCGCCTGCGGCGAGACCGCGCCTTCGAGCAGCATTGCACG
>DASSTK010000242.1:0-6744 GCA_035707945.1 Sphingomonas sp. | reverse complement strand
CGCGCATCGGCTGGTCGAGGATTATATGATCGCCGCCAATGTCGCGGCGGCGAAGGCGCTGGAGCGCAAGCAGGCGCCGGTCATGTATCGCGTCCACGAGCCGCCCAGCCGCGAGAAGCTGGTCGCGCTCAAGGATTATCTCGAGACTTTCGACATCCCCTTCGCGCTCGGGCAGGTGGTGAAGCCCGAAACCTTCAACCGCATTCTGGAGCGCATCGCCGACAGGCCCGAGCGGCAGGAGATCATGGAGCAGGTGCTGCGCACACAGACGCAGGCCGTCTATGCGCCCGAGCATCAGGGCCATTTCGGGCTGGCGCTCGGCAGCTACGCGCATTTCACATCGCCGATCCGGCGCTATGCCGATCTCCTCGTCCACCGCGCGCTGGTCGGGGCCTACAGGCTCGCGCCCGCCATCGAGGAGACGAAGCTGACGGCCGAGGACGCGGCGCGGATGAGCGAGCTGGGCGAGGCGATCAGCCGCGCCGAGCGCCGCGCGATGGAGGCCGAGCGCGAGACGATCGACCGCTATGTCGCCGCCTATCTCTCCACCCGCGTCGGCGAGCTGATCGAGACGCGGATCACCGGCGTGCAGAGCTTCGGCTTCTTCGCCACCGTCGAGGGGTTGGGCGGCGACGGGCTCGTGCCCGTCTCGACGCTCGGAACCGAATATTTCCGCTATGACGAGGCGGCCCACAGCCTGACCGGCGAGGAGAGCGGCGAACGCTATGCGGTCGGCCGGCGGCTGACGCTCCGGCTGGCGGAGGCCAATGTGGCGAGCGGCGCGCTGCGCTTCGAGCTGCCGGAGGGCGGAGGCCCGCCGCCGCCCCGCACGCGCGATCGGCGACGGCCGATGGGGCGGCGCGGACGGCCTGCCAATATCCGGCATCAGGGGCGGCGCCGATGAACGAGGCGGAGGGGACGATGGGCGTGGACATGATCCGAGGCACGCGCGGTCAGCGATTGGCGCGGCTGCTGCTGGTCATCGGGCTGGTGGCGCTGGCGGCGTGGATCATCCACGATTTCCTGCGCTCGCTCGCCTGGGCGGCGGTGATCGCGATCGCCATCTCGCCGCTCTATGCGCGGATCGAACGGCGCTGGCCGCATCTCAAGGGCGGCGTCATCCTGCCGCTGGTGACGACCTTGGCGGTGGCGCTGCTGGTGCTGGCGCCGGTCGGCCTCGGCATCGCGCGGGCGGCGGCGGAGGCGCAGGATCTGGCGCGCTGGATCGCCAATGCGCGCGCGCACGGCATCCCGGTGCCGCATTGGGTGCTGACCCTGCCGTTCGGCAGCGATTGGGCGACGCATTGGTGGCAGGGACATCTCGCCACGCCCGAGGCGACCCAGGCGGAGCTGGCGCGGTTCGACAGCCAGACGCTGATCGCCCAGACGCAAACGCTGGGCAAAGGGCTGATCCATCGCAGCGTGATCTTCTTCTTCACCCTGCTTGCGCTCTTCTTCGTGCTGCGCGACGGCGAGCTGCTGGTGGCGCAGATGAGACGCGGCGGCGAGCGGCTGCTCGGTCCGGCCGGCGAGCGCATGGGCCTTCAGGTGGTGCAGTCGGTGCGCGGCACGATCGACGGGCTGGTGCTGGTCGGCATCGGCGAGGGCGTGGTGATGGCGATCGCCTATATCCTGCTCGGCGCGCCGCACCCGCTGCTCTTGGGTTGCGCCACCGCGATCGCGGCGATGATCCCGTTCGGCGCGGCGGTGATGTTCGCGGTGGCGGCGATCGCGCTCCTCGTCCAGGATCATTTCGCCGCCGCGATCGCGGTGCTGGCGATCGGCTTCACCGTGCTCGCCATCGCCGATCATCTGGTGCGCCCCGCGCTGATCGGCGGGGCAACGCGGATTCCCTTCCTGTGGGTGCTGGTCGGCATCCTGGGCGGAGTCGAGACGCTGGGGCTGCTCGGCCTGTTCGTCGGCCCGGCGGTGATCGCGGTGCTGGTGATGCTGTGGCGGGAGCTTGTGGCGAGGGATGCGCCGGCGGAGGCGATCGTCGCCTGATCGCTCCCGTCAGGGTTCGCAGGCTTTCAGCCTTCCCGCCGCCTCGTCGAAGGCGTTCCACGCGATCTTGGCCAGGCTGCCGCCGACGCTGCACCGGCGGACGCCGAGACGCGCATATTCGGCGACGCTCCCGTCATAGTGATGGATGACGACGTTGACCGGCTTGGGCGCGACCGCCGCGACAAGCTCGGCGACGGCGCCCGGATCGAGGATGAAGGGCACGAACAGGCAATCGGCCCCGGCTTCCGCATAGGCCGCCGCGCGCGCGATGCTCTCGGCCGGGCTCATGCCGGGCGCGCGGAAGTTCTCGCTGCGCCCGATCAGCATCGCCTGCGGATCGACCGCATCGATCGCCTCGCGGGCGGCGGCGATGCGCTCCATGGCGAGCGGCAGGTCATAGAGCCGGCTGCCCGACCAGTCCTCGATCGAAAGCCCCGCCACGCCCGTTTCGACCGCCGCCCGGACGTGCGACGCGACCTCCTCCGGCGCATCGGCGAAGCCGTTCTCGAAATCGGCGTTGACCGGCAGGTCGGTCGCTTCGGCCAGCATCCGCAGATGCGCCAGCGCCTCGTCCAGCGTCAGCTCGCCGTCCTCCTTGCCCGCCGCCCAGGCCGCGCCCGCGCTGGTCGAGGCGATCGCCTTGAAGTCGAGCGCGGCGAGCCGCTTCGCGCTCCCCGCATCCCAGGCGTTGGGGATGATGAAGAAGCCGCTCTCATGCAGCTTGCGGAAGGTCGCGCGCTTGTCCGCCGCAGTCGGCATCGGCTTTCCTTTCAGGAGATACGGGAAGGATTATCGCCCGTCCGCGCCCGCATCAATCGCTTCGTTACGCAGCCATAAGGCTTCCGGCTCGTTCTATCGTGCTGACCGGCCCGCCGGTCCCGCAGGCGAGATGGGCGATGAATCCGGAGCAGCGACGCGCTTTCATCGAAAAGTTGCTGATCGCGATCGTCCTCGTGGTGCTGGCGCTGCTGCTCTGGACGTTGCGCTATGTCGTGATCCTGGGTTTCGCGGCGGTGCTCATCTCCATTCTCTTCAGCGTGGTGGCCGAATGGCTGCACGAGCGGCTTCGGCTGCCGCGGCGGCTGGCGCTCGCTTTCGCGGTGCTGGCCTGGCTCGGCTTCGTCGCGGGATTGTTCTGGCTGTTCGGGCAAAGGCTCGCCGCTCAGTTCGGGGCGATCGCCCACGCGATTCCCGCAGCGCTCCAGTCCCTGACCGATCGGCTGAACGCGCTCGGCCTCGGGATCAATCTCCACCAGGCGGCGAACCAGACGGCGCATCAGTTCCTGGCGCTGCCGAAGATCAGCGGATTCGCGATCTCCACCGCCACGATCTTGACCGAGATCGTGTTCGTGCTGGCCGCATCGATCTACTTCGCCGCGCGGCCCGATCTCTATCGCACCGGCTTCATCAAGCTCATGCCGCCCAGCCGGAGGCCGCTGGCCGCCCAGACGCTCGACGCCGTAGCCTCGGGGCTGAAGCGCTGGCTGCTCGGGCAGCTCGTGGCGATGCTGGTGATCGGCCTGATGACGGGCGTGGGCCTGTGGCTGATCGGCGCGCCCTCGGCGCTGGCGATGGGGGTGCTGGCGGGCGCGCTCGAGTTCATTCCCTATGTCGGCCCGATCATTTCGGCCGTGCCGCCCGTGCTGCTCGCGCTCGCGCAGGATCCGAAGCTCGCGATCTGGATCATCGGTCTCTACCTGATTGTCCATCAGACGGAGAATCACATCCTCCAGCCGCTGATCCAGCAGCGGGCGGTCGATATTCCGCCGGTGCTGCTGCTGCTCGGCGTGATCGCCATGGGAACGCTGTTCGGCATCATGGGCGTGATCTTCGCCGCGCCGCTGGCGGTGGTTCTCTACGTGCTGGTGAAGAAGCTTTACGTCCGCGAGGCGCTCGAAACCTTCACGCCGCTGCCGGGCCAGCCGGAATGACTCTCCGCATCCTCCGGGCGTGGCAGATCATCCCGCCAGTTCCGCCGCCCGCTGTTTCACCTGCTTCAAATCGGTGACGAAGCGGGCATATTCCTCGGCCTTGCGGTCCTCCTCGGGGATGCGGAGCAGGAAGCTGGGGTGGATCGTCACCCAGGCTTCCGATCCGTCCGGCAGGGGGATCGGGGCGCCGCGCGAGCGGGTGATCGTCACCGCCTTGCCGATCAGCGAACGGGCGGCGGTGGCGCCGAGCGCGACGGTGATCGTCGGACGGATGATCGCGCGCTCATGCTCGATCCACCAGCGGCAGGCGGCGATCTCGGAAGCGTTGGGCTTGGAATGGATGCGCCGCCGCCCGCGCGGCACGAACTTGAAATGCTTGACCGCGTTGGTGACGTAGGTGGTCGCGCGGTCCACCCCCGCTTCCTCCAGCGCACGATCGAGCAGATGGCCGGCCGGCCCGACGAAGGGGCGGCCGGCGAGATCCTCCTGATCGCCCGGCTGCTCGCCGACGAACATCAGCGAGGCGTTCGCCGCGCCCTCTCCGAACACCGTTTGCGTCGCGGGCTTCCACAGAGGGCAGCGCCGACACCCCGACGCCTCCTCGGCCAGCGCGGCGAGCGCCCTGGCGGCGTTGCCGGCGCGCGGGGGTTTGGAGGTGGTGGTCGTATCCGTCACCGGACACCAACGCAGGTCCGGGCGGGGCGGGTGCAACCCGTGCTCCTGCGGAGGCGGGAGCCCAGAGCCGCAAGCGATACATCCAGAACCCTGGGCTCCCGCCTTCGCAGGAGCACAAGGGAAGCAGAGCTTATTCCGGCCCGCCGCTCGCCGCGTCCTGTTCCTGCTGCTTTTGCTGCTGGCGTTCGGCGCGGGAGCGGGCGAGGAATTGCTGGAGGCAGCCGGTCTGGCCGCCGGTCCCCACCGCCGAGCAGGTGTTGGGAAGTCCCGCCGCCTGGCGGCTCGCGGCCTCGGTAGTCGTCACCTTGTTGGACCAGGCGTTGCTGGCGGGCGATTGCTTGCGCTTGGCGCCCCGGAAACGCTGCGGAATGCGGTAGCGCTCGCTCTCGGGCTCGCGCGCGCACACCACGATCTCGTCGCCGGTGCTCTGCGGGCAGGGATCGTTGCCGTAAACCACCACCGATTCGATCCGCTTGGGCGGATCGGCGCGCGTCGGTTGGGGGAGGGCGAAAGCGCCGGCCGCGAGTGCGCCCAGCAGAGCGAGGGAAGCGGAGCGGGGCAGGGCGGCGGACGCGGTCATACAGGGTTCCGGCTGACGGAGGGAGGGATCGCCCAGGTGCCGCGCCGGCTTTCGCGGGGCGAAACGCGCGCGGCGGCGGACGACTTACGGAATGTCATTCGCTTCCTTCTTCTGCTTCTCATGCTCGGCGCGCGCATTGGCGAGGATCTTCTTCATGCAGCCGCTCCAGCCGCCCGCCCCCTCCGCCGTGCAGCTTTGCGGGCCGGACTTGCCGATATATTCGACATCCTCCAGCTTGTTCATCCAGGCGGTGTCCATCGGCGCGGTCTCTTCCTCGCGCAACGCCTTGGGGATGCGATAGCGTTCCGTCTCGGGCTTGCGGGCGCAGACGACGATGGCCTGGCCGTTGCTCGAAGGGCAGGGGTCGTCACCATAGACGATCACCACCCGATCCTGCACCTGCGCGCTCGCGGGGGCCGCGGCGAAGGCGCTCAGGCCAAGCGCCGCCGCACCGAGAATCGAGAGGGTGATCGCATGTCGCATATCGGTTTGCCTTTACGATCCTCAACGCATGACGGAGCCGGAATATTCCCGCAAGCGTGAACGCCGCCGGAACGTGGCCCCGGCGCGGCCATGCGTCAATGTGGGGGCGTCAGACCCGTTTGGCGAGGGCTATGGCGGTGCGGCAGCCGAGCCGGATCGCGGCGGAAAGGAGAGGATAGGCGGGGGCCTGCTCCGCGCCTTCGGCGATGGCGGTTTCGCGATGCTCCACCTCCTCGGCCTGGAACTCGGCGATGGTTGCGGAAAGCTCGGGCTCGCGCGCGCCCAGTTCGGCGCGCTGCGCGGCATAATGGCGGTCGATCTCCGTCTCGATCGCGGCGGTGCAGGCCATCGCGGCTTGCGGCGAGACGAGCGCGGTCAGCGCGCCCAGCGCGAAGCCCGCCCGATCCCACAGAGGCGCGAGCAGGGTGGGGCGCACCCTGCGCTCCGCCGCGATGCGATCGAAGGCGATGCGGTGGCGTTCTTCCTGGGCGGCCATGCGGGCGATCGGGCGCGCGGCGGGCGAATGGTGGCCGAGCACCGCGAGCTGCCCCGCATAGATGCGCGTCGCACCGAACTCGCCCGCCTGATCTACGCGGATCATCGCCGCGACGTCAGCGGGGGCGCGGTTCAGCGGGCGGGGCGGAATCGGTTCAGCCACAGGATCAGGATACCGAATCCGATCGAGAAGATCGCGTTGAATCCGGCGAGCGAGACGCCGAACAGGGTCCATTGTGGCGCATCGCAGCGGATCACCGGCGCGGCCATGACCTGCGCCAGCACGTCCTGCGCCGATCCGCTGAAGGCCGGCGCGGTGCAGGCGGCAGGCCCCCGCCACCAATGATATTCGACGCCGGCGTGGAACACCCCGATCGCCCCGGAGACGATCACCGCCAGCGCCACGAAGGCGCGCGCCGCCCGGGGGCCGCCGCCCAGGGCGAGCAGGATCGCGATGAACGCCAGGCAGATGGCGGCGAGGTGCGGCCAGCGCTGCCACATGCACATCTCGCACGGGACCAGCCCGCCGACATATTGCGAGAGCAGGGCGCCGCCGAGCAGCGCGCAGGGAACGAC
>DASSTK010000241.1:0-9688 GCA_035707945.1 Sphingomonas sp. | reverse complement strand
GCTCTCCTCGCTGGCCGACGCGGGCGCGGTTTCGCGCGGGCAGGTCGCGCGGATCAGGCCGTCGATCGACCGCGCCTATGCCGCCGTGCACGATCCCAACGCCTATGACCCGCGCGGCTTCCGCGCCGCCTTGCGCTCCGCCACCGACGCGATCGAGGCGCTGAAATGAGGGTTCCGAAAGCCCTCGCCGCGCTCGCCGCGGCCGCGCTGATGCTCGCCTCCTGCGGGGGCGGAGGCGGCGGATCGGGAAGCACGCCGCCGCCTTCGGGCGGAAGCTCGGGCGGGCCGACCCCACCGACGAGCTATTACACCCCGCCCGCGCAGGTGGCGCTGACCGCCGCCGACGTCGGCACGATCATCGCGCAGGCGGTGGCGGAGGCGAAGGCGCGCAATCTCCCGTCCGACATCGCCGTCACCGATCGCGTCGGCAATGTGCTGGCCGTGTTCCAGATGAACGGCGCGCGGCCGACCGCGACCATTCCGACGCCGGCGAGCGGAACCAATCTGGACGCGCAGGGCGTCACCTTCCCCGCCCCTGTCGGCGCGATCGCCAAGGCGATCACGGCCGCCTATCTTTCCAGCGGCGGCGACGCCTTCACCACCCGCACCGCCTCCGAGATCGTGCAGGAGCATTTCCCGCCCGGCCCAGGCAGTCAGGGGCTGGAGAGCGGGCCGCTGTTCGGCGTGCAGTTCAGCCAGCTTCCCTGTTCTGATCTTTCGGCCCGCTATCAGGCGGCCGGCGGACCCGCCGCCTTCATCGGGCCGAAGCGCTCCCCGATCGGCCTTTCCGCCGATCCCGGCGGCATCCCGCTCTACAAGGACGGGGTGCTGGTGGGCGGCGTCGGCGTGATGGGAGACGGGGTGTACGGCTTCGATCCCAATGTGCTCGACGTCGATCAGGACGACGAGGAATATATCGCTCTCGCCGCCGTCAACGGCTTCGCCGCTTCCCCCTCGATCACCGCCGACAAGATCGAGATCGGCGGCGTGCAGTTGCGCTATGTCGACGCCTCGCCCGACAAGCTCAAGAGCAATCCCGCGAGCGCGCCCGGCTTTTCCGCGATCGACGGCAGCGCGGGCAAGCTGATCCCGGTGCGCGGCTATTATGGCGAGAACGGCGCGCCCGCGCTGGTGGCGGGACAGGCCTACGGCACCGAGGCATCAGGCATCCGCAAGGCGACCAAGGCCGAGTTCGACAATCCCGACGCCTTCGTGCTGACCGACGGTTCGGGGCACGACCGCTTCCCCGTGCGCGCCGCGACCGACGGCGGCGCGGTGGCGCATCCGCTGACCGCCGACGAGGTGCGCGCGATCCTGCAGAACGCCTTCACCATCATGCGCCGGGCCCGCGCGCAGATCCGCCAGCCGCTCGACAGCCGCGCGGAAATCTCGATCGCGGTGGCGGACACCAACGGCGCGGCGCTGGGCGTGATCCGCGCGCCGGACGCGCCGATCTTCGGCACCGACGTGGCGCTCCAGAAGGCGCGGACCGCCGCCTTCTTCTCCGGCTCCCACGCAGGCACCGACCTTTCCGCCGACACCAGCCAGGACGTGCGCGACTTCGTGGTGAAGTTCCGCGCCTTCCTCAACGATCAGAGCGCGCTGACCGGCAAGAACGCCTTCACCGATCGCGCCAACGGCAATCTTTCCCGCCCCTTCTTTCCGGACGGCGAGAACGGCAGGCCCAACGGCCCCTTCTCGCGCCCGATCGACCAGTTCAGCCCCTTCTCGACCGGGCTGCAATCGGCGCTGATTATCGGCAACATCGCCCAGCATCTCGCCTATATCGAGGGCAGCGGGCCGGACACCCCGGCGCGCTGCACCTCGCTGCCCGATTCCGCGACCAACCAGAGCCGCATTCAGAACGGCGTGCAGATCTTCCCCGGATCGGTGCCGATCTATCGCGACGGCGTGCTGGTGGGCGGCATCGGCGTTTCGGGCGACGGCGTGGACCAGGACGACATGATCTCCTTCCTGGGCCTCTATTATGCGGGCCAGCAGGTCGGCTCGATCGGCGAGGCGCCCCCCTCGATCCGGGCGGACCAGATCGTCACGCACGGGGTGCGGCTGCGCTACGTCAACTGCCCGATCGCGCCGTTCCTCGACACCACCGACCAGAACGTCTGCGATGGCAAGTAGCGATGAACGCGACGGGCTCCGCGCTGATGCTGATGGCGGCGAGCGCCGCGCTGACCGCCGCGCCGGCCTGGGCCGATCCGCCGGCCCAGGCCGCGCAACCCGCCGCCGCAGCCCCCGAACCGCAGCCGCAGACCGCTCCGCCGCCGCCGGACAATCCGGTCGCGGACGCAGCGCGCACCGCCGCGCCCTTCCCCAAGGATTCGGACACCATGACGCCGCCGCCCGCGGCGCAGCTCCAGCCGCCGCCGCTGACGCCGGAGGAGCATCAGCAGCTCGAGCCTCAGCCGATGACGCCGCCTGACGCGCTCGATCAGGCGCTGATCCCCGGCCGCCGCCGGCCGGGCGAGCTGCAGGGGCCGCTGCCGCCCAAGGTGGTGCAGAACAATCCGGGCGCGGTGCCGATGCCGCCCGTCTCCGCCTTTCCGGACAACGAGTTTCCGGTGCCCGATCGCTGGCGGCTCGCCACCGCGCTCTGCCCGGACAAGATATTCCAGGCGCTCCAGGCGATCTGCCATTCGCCGCTCGATCCCTATCACCAGAGCACGATCAAGGGGGACAGGCCGCTCGACCGCAAGAAGCTGCCTTGGCTGCCGATCCACGACGACGACTGGTTCTTCGCGCTTTCGGGGATTTCGGACACGGTGGTGGAGCCGCGATCCTTCCCCACCCCGGTCGGCACGCAGACCACATCACGGCCGGGCAGCCTCGACAGTTTCGGCCGCGCCTCCAGCCTGTTCCTGTCGCAGACCATCACCGTCGGCATGGAGCTCTACAAGGGGCAGACCACCTTCAAGCCGCCGGAGATCGAATATAAGCTGACGCTGGCCTACAATTACAACTATACCGACGTGAACGAGAAGCGGGTGCTGTTCGTGCGCCCGTCCGCCCCGACGCACCGCAGCGACGCCTTTCTGGGCGTGCAGGAAGCCTTCGTCGACTATCACATCCACAACGTCGATTCGCGCTACGACTTCGATTCGATCCGCGTCGGCATCCAGAACTTCCAGGCCGATTTCCGGGGCTTCCTGTTCAACGACGAGGATCTGGGCGTCCGCCTGTTCGGCAACCGCGACGACAACCGCTTCCAATATAATATCGCCGCCTTCTGGCGGCTGGAGAAGGACACCAACACCGGGCTCAACGATCTAGGCCAGACGCCGCGGCACGACTGGATCTTCATCGCCAATGTCTATCGGCAGGATCTGCCGGCGCCCGGCTTCACCAGCCAGCTCATCGTCGCGCATGATTTCGATCGCGAGAAGGACGATATCTATTACGACAAGAACGGCTTTCCGGTGCGCCCGGCGCTGCTCGGCAACCATCGCGGCCGCGATTACGACATCACCTATCTCGGCTATAATGGCGACGACCACTTCGGGCGGCTGAACCTCACCCTTTCCATCTACGGCGCGCTGGGCGAGGACCGGAACAGCATCTTCACCTCCAAGCCCGCCAAGGTGCGCGCCTTCTTCATCGCCGCCGAGCCGAGCTACGATGTCGACTGGGCGCGTTTCCGCCTCTCCCTGCTCTACGCGAGCGGGGACAAGCACCCCTATGACAATACAGAAACCGGCTATGACGCGATCCTGGAGGATCCCATCTTCGCCGGGGCGGACACGAGCTACTGGATCCGCCAGTCCATCCCCTTCGTCGGCGGCGGGCGGCAGATCGGCATCAACGGCCGCAACGGCGTGCTCGACGATCTGCGCTCGTCCAAGGACGAGGGGCAATCCAATTTCAACAATCCCGGCACGGTGCTGCTGGGCGGCGGCGCGGACTTCGATCTGACGCCGACGCTGCGCGTATCGGCCAACGTCAACCATCTCTCCTTCGCCACCACAGCCGTGCTGCAGGCGCTGCGCAACGAAGGCAGCGTGCCCAGGGAGATCGGCTGGGACTATTCCGTCTCGGCGATCTGGCGGCCGCGCATGACGCAGAACATCGTCTTCCGGCTTTCCGCCGCGATGCTCGACGCGGGCAGCGGCTTCCGCGATCTCTTCACCCAGTCCAACGGCAGCGGGCGCTATTATTCGGTGCTCGCCAACGCGATCCTGAGCTTCTGATGCGCAGGGCCCGCCTCCTCCCGGCCCTGATTGCCGCGGCCTTCGCGCTGGCGATCGGCGGCGACGCGCTGATGGCGAAGGGGGAGAGCGAGCCGGTCCAGCGCCACTATGTCGCCTATCCGCCCGCGCCCGCCAGCGAGACGCAGGCCGAGGCCGACGCCAAGAGCGCGGGCTGCAAGAGCTGCCACACCGCCACCGATCAGGCGACCATGCACCCGGAGCAATCGGTGGTGCTGGGCTGCGCGGATTGCCACGGCGGCGACCCCACCGTCTCGATCGCGGCGGGCATTCCGGAGGCTGATCCGCGCTACATCGCGGCGCGCGACAAGGCGCATGTGCTGCCGCGCTATCCGAAGGAATGGAACTGGCCGAGCCCGGCCAACCCGGTGCGCAGCTACACGCTGCTCAACAAGGAGGCGCCCGAATATATCCGCTTCGTCAATCCTTCCGATTATCGCGTGGCGCGGCAGGCGTGCGGCGCGTGCCATCTTTCGATCATCGAGGCTTCCGAGCGATCGCTGATGGCGACGGGCGCGATGTTCTGGGGCGGCGGCAGCTACAATAACGGCGTCCAGCCCTTCAAGAACTATATCTTCGGCGAGGCTTATACCCGCGACGGCCAGCCCGCCAAGCTGCTCTCGCCGGGCCATCCTGTCGGCACCGTGACGCCCGCCGAGAAGGCGCGCGGCGCGCTGCCCGTGCTCTATCCGCTGCCGACCTGGGAGGTGGTGCCGCCGTCCGACGTGTTCCGCGTGTTCGAGCGCGGCGGCCGCGTGATCGGCACCCAGTTCGCCGAGATCGGCCTGCCCAACCCGACGGGGAGCATTCAGAAGCTGGACGAGCCGGGCCGGCCGGATATCCGCCAATCCAACCGCGGCCCCGGCACGGGCCTGCGCGTCTCCATCTCCGTGCTCAACCTGCACAAGACGCGGTTGAACGACCCCTTCACCTGGATGATCGGCACCAACGATCAGCCGGGCGACTATCGCCAGTCCGGCTGCGCGTCCTGCCATGTCGTTTACGCCAACGATCGCGATCCCAAGCACAGCCTGCAATATGCCCGCTACGGCCGCGACGGGCAGACCGCGACGGTGGACCCGACCATCGCCAATCGACTCCAGCCGCTGCCCAAGGGCCATCCCGCGATCGACGACGGCATGAAGGAGGTGGGCCACCCGATCCACCACGCCTTCACCCGCGCGATCCCGACCGAGCAGTGCATGATCTGCCACATGCACCAGCCCAACGTGTTCCTGAACTCCTACCTCGGCTACACGATGTGGGATTATGAGACGGCCGCCTCGCTGATGTGGCCGAAAAAGCAGAAATACCCGACCGCCAACGAGGTGCGCGCCGTCAACGATCGCAATCCGGAAGGGGCGGCCCCGCGCGGCAACTGGGCGGACCTCGATTTCCTGCGCCGCGTCGTCGATGACGTGAACCCCAAGGCGACCGAGACCCAGTTCGCCGACTATCACGGCCACGGCTGGAACTTCCGCGCCGTCTACAAGCGCGATCGCGAGGGCAATCTGCTCGACGCCAAGGGCAACATCATCCCGCCCAACGATCCCGAGAAGTTCCGCAAGAAGGGCATGGGGCTGTTCGCGCCGGTCGGCCAGCAAGCCGGCAAGGCGGTGCATCTGATGGACATCCATGCCGAAAAGGGCATGCAGTGCGTTGATTGCCACTTCGCCAACGACAATCACGGCACCGGCCTGATCTACGGCGAGGTGGCGAACGCGATCGAGATCGGCTGCAAGGATTGCCACGGCACGGCGGACGCGCTCCCCACTCTCCGCACCTCCGGCCCCGCCGCGCCGCCGCACGGCACCGACCTCACCCTGCTGCGCAACCCGGACGGGCAGCGCCGCTTCGAATGGACCACGGACCAATATGGCGAGCGCGAGCTGATTCAGCGATCGGCGGTGGACCCGAAACTTTCGTGGCGGGTGAGCCTCGTCAAGGAGACGGTCGACAAGACCAGCCATTACTTCAACCCCAAGGCGGCGCGCGCCAAGCTGATGTCGGTTTCGGGCGCGGAGACGGGGCGTTTCGCCTGGGGGCCGGGGGTGCCGCTTTCCAAGCGCGCGCACGATCCGAACAAGATGGCCTGCTTCACCTGCCACCTGTCCTGGACGACATCGTGCGGCGGCTGCCATCTGCCGATCGAGGCCAACTGGAAGACCAAGAGCCACAAATATGGCGGCGAGGAGACGCGCAACTTCGCCACCTACAACCCGCAGGTGGCGCGCCAGGCGATGTTCCAGCTCGGCATCCACATGACCACCAAGGGGCATGAGATCACGCCGGTGCGCAGCTCCTCGGCGCTGATGCTATCGTCCACCAACGTCAATCGAGAGCGGATCTATGTCCAGCAGCCGCCGATCTCCTCGATCGGCTTCTCGAGCCAGGCCTTCGCGCCGCACTTCCCGCATACGGTGCGCACCACCGAGACCAAGCAGTGCACCGACTGCCATCTCTCCAAGGCCAACGACAACAACGCGATCATGGCGCAGTTGATGCTGCTCGGCACCAACTTCGTCAATTTCGTGGGGATGAACAGCTGGGTGGGGCTGGAGCACGGCATCGAGGCGGTGCGCGTCACCGAATGGGAGGAGCCGCAGGCGGTGTTCGGCTCCTATCTCCAGCGCTTCGCCTACCCCGATTATTACCGCCTGCATGTCGAGCGGAACCATCGCGAGCTGATCAACTGGGACCGGGGGACCACCTTCGATCGCCACGGTTCGGGCGAGAGCGATCCGGTCGAGCAGATCAGGAACGTGGTTCACGGCACGGACGGGGCTGCGCGCTGCCTCCAGCTACGCGGCGAATATATGTTCGTGGCGGAGGGCAAGGGAGGCTTCCGCGTCTATGACGTCGCCTCGATCGCCAACAAGGCGGTGTCCGAGAAGATCATCACCGCGCCCTTCTCCCCGCTCGGCCACGACGCCCACGTCAAGACCACCAACGCCACCTGCATGGCGCTCCCCACCGATCAGCCGATCGCGCCGCTGCGCAACACGCCCTGGATGCGCAAGATCAACCAGGAGCAGCCGTTCGAGCCGATCTATCACTATGCGGCGATCACCGATTCGGTGGAGGGGCTGATCCTCGTCAATGTCGACACGATGGCGGATGGCGAACCGCGCAACAATTTCCTCCACCGCGCCGTCACCTGGAACCCGCACGACATTTTGAAGGGCGCGCGCCACATCATCCTGGCCGGCGAATACGCCTATATCGCGGCGGACGCGGGCGTGGTGGTGGTGAACCTCGCCGATCCGCTCCACCCGAAGCTGACGGACGTGGTGCGCGTGCCCGATCCGCGCGCCACCGCGCTCCAGTTCCGCTATCTGTGGGTGACGACGGCGCGGGGCCTCGAAGTGTTCGACGTGACGCACATGGATCATCCCGTGCCGGTGCCGGGCGCGATCGTGCCGCTGGCGGACGCGCGGCGCGTCTATGTCGCGCGCACCTACGCCTATGTCGCGGCGGGCAAGGACGGGCTGGTGATCGTCAACGTCACCAATCCGGAGAAGCCGAAAATCTATGAGCGCGTCACCTTCGGCGGCAAGATGAACGACGCGCAGGACGTGGTGATCGGGGCGACCAACGCCTCATTGTTCGCCTATGTCGCGGATGGGCGGAACGGGCTGAAGGTCATCCAGCTCCTCTCGCCCACCAGCCAGCCCAATTTCTACGGCTTCTCGCCCGCGCCCATGCCGGAGCTGATCGCCTGGGCGCGCACCCCCTCCCCCGCCCTTGCCCTCTCCAAGGGCCTCGACCGCGATCGCGCGGTGGACGAGACGGGCGGCCAGATCGCGGTGTTCGGCCGATTGGGCTCCCGCCCCTTCACCCGGCCGGAGATGGAGCGCTTCTTCATGAACTCGAAGGGGCAACCCTGGAAGGTGGACGACGAGCCTCACCCGGAGGACTGGGTGGGCGCGCGGAAGTAGCGCTCCCTCAGGCGATCGGGTGGAGCACGCCTTCGGCGTGCTTCGTCAGAAGGGCAGCCACTTGGAGTGGCGGCTGAACTTCATGTAGCCGACATTGGCCCCCAGCCTCCAGCCGACGCCCAGCCGGATCGGGATCAGCACCACGTCGCCGCGGCGCAGATAGCCCGCGGTGAAGCCGCCGATCAGATAGGCTGTGCCCTCGGCCGCCGGGAAGCGGTGATAGAGATCGTGGCTGTCGTAGAGATTATAGACCAGGATGAAGGTCTTGGACGCATTGCCGCCGATATCGAAGCCGAGCGAAGGCCCCGTCCAGTAAACCGGCGTATCGCCCTCCACCTTGTGATGGAGCACGCCCGATCCGTAGCTCAGGCCGACAGCGAAGGCGGCGCTGACCTCGCGCCCCGAGATATAGGCGGTGGGGCGGCCCTGATCCTTGAGGACGCGCTCGATCATCTTGGCGAGGCCCTCGGCCCCTTTCCCGAAGACGTTCTGGGCGGCATCGAGCACGTCGCCCTCGCCATAAGTCTGCTCGTCGCTGGCGCGCGAGGCGCCGGGCGGCGGCGGAGGCGGCATTTCGCCCTCGGCGGGCGGCGGAGCCTGATCGGCCTGCGGCGGCTGGGCGGGGGGAGGGGAGGGCATCGTCCGGCCGGACTGGTCCTGCATCGTCTCGGGCTGGCCGTGGCCCACCGGCGCGAGATCGGAACGTACCTGCGACGAGGAGGGATCGACGGTGCGGATCTGCGCGAGCGCGGGCGAGGCGGCAAGACCGACGAGCGCGAAGGACGCGGCGATCGCGCCGGGCCGGCGGGCGATAATGGGCATCAGGCGAAAACTCCCCCAGAACTCGTCCTATGGTTAAGCGCGAAACGGCTTGCGGCGCAATGAACGGCATGCATCGCGCGCGACAAACCGGGCGCGACGCGCGATCGCGGGGCCGGGCGCAATGCCGATATTGTCTCCCGCCCCACCCGCCGCTATAGCCGCGCGACGCCGTTCCCGGAGACGTGGGTGAGTGGCTGAAACCAGCGGTTTGCTAAACCGCCGTAGGGGGATTACTCCTACCGAGGGTTCGAATCCCTCCGTCTCCGCCAATTTGCCGCTTTTTGCCCTCCCCAGAAACTCTAAAATCTGCTAGAAAATGGCTTGAGACAGCCATTTTTTCGTCCCGGCTTGTCCCCGGTTGTCTGTCACAATCCGTGTGGGGCTGTGGTGCGTTTTGTGGGGCTGGGGCGAGTTGGAGGCGCCTGTGGGAAAGCTTACTGCTCTGAAGGTGAAGTCGCTGGTTGAGCCGGGAAGCTACACCGACGGCGATGGACTCATGCTCGTTGTTCAGCCCAGCGGCGCCAAAAAATGGATTCTGCGCATCACCGTCGCTCGAAAGCGGCGGGATATCGGTCTGGGATCCTTCAAGACGACATCGCTCGCCGATGCGCGCGAAGCCGCCGATGATCTAAGACGGAAAGTCGCGCGCGGTATCGATCCGATTGCCGAACGGCGCGCCGAGCGACTCGTCGTTCCGACCTTCGAAGA
>DASSTK010000240.1:0-6238 GCA_035707945.1 Sphingomonas sp. | reverse complement strand
GGCCGATGCCGCGCCGCGATCAACCGCGAGGCGACGGGAAAGTTCTCGTCCCGGTGCCCCTTGCCCGAGGCGAGTTTGGCGGCCTCAGTCATGCCCGACAGAACCGTTCGTCCCGAGCGAAGTCGAGGGACATGCCTCGAGTGTCGTCGCCAGGAGCATATGCCTCGACTTCGCTCGGCACGAACGGAAGAATAAGGCCTTCTGGCTCGTCATCCCTTCATCCCCGCCTGAGCCCGTCCCTTCCACATGCCGCCGCGTCCTTGCCAGTGTCGGACGGCGGAAAGCAAGGTGGCGCCGGCGTAGAAGGCGGCGATCGCCGGCAGCGCCACGCCCCACAAAGGCGAGCGGCGGTAGAAGGAGAGCATCGGCTGGAAGGCGGCCGCCATCAGCAGCCACGCCGCCGCGCCCGCCAGCCGCGTCCAGCCCGCGCCGAAGATGGCGGCGAGCGGCGGCGCGAGATAGACCAGCGCCAGCCCGGCGAGCGTGCCGAGCAGCAGCCAGGGCGAATAACGGAGCTGGGCGTAGGCCGATCGCGCGATCATCGCGCCGACCGCCTTCCAATCGCCATAAGGCCGGATGCTGACCGAGCGGCGGGTGAGCGAGAGGCGGATCGGACCTTGTTCCTTAAGCGCGGCGCCCATCGCGCAATCGTCGATCAGCGCGCCCCGGAAGGCGGCGATCCCGCCCGCCGCCGCCAGCGCCTCGCGCCGGACCAGCATGCAGCCGCCCGCAGCCCCGGCCGTGCGGCTCCCCGCATCGTTCACGCGCCCGAACGGGTAAAGCATGGCGAAGAAGAAGACGAAGGCGGGGATCAGCGCCTTCTCGGCGAGGCTGTCGCAGCGCAGCTCCGCCATCAGCGAATGGAGCGCGAGCTTCTCGGCCTCCGCCCGCGCGACGAGCATCGCCAGCGTGTCCGGCGCGTGCGCGATATCGGCATCGGTGAACCAGAGATAGCGGGGCTGGCCCGCGCGATCGACGCCCTGCGCCATCGCCCAGAGCTTGCCCGTCCAGCCCGGCGGCAGGGCCGCGCCGGTGACGATCTCCAGCCGGTCCGATCCTTGGGCCGCCTCGCGGGCGCGCTCGGCGGTGCCGTCGCGGCTGCCGTCGTCGATCAGCAGGATGCGGAACGGGCCGGGATAATCCTGCGCGACAAGCGAGGCCGCAGCCCGCCCGATCACGTCCGCCTCGTCGCGGGCGGGGACGATCGCCGCCACCTCGGGCCAGACCGGCGGGGCGGGGAAGGGCGCATCGTCCCGCTCGCGGGCGCGCCAGAAGCCGCCGTGCGCGAAGATCAACCCCAGCCAGATGAGAAGCGCCAAGGTGGCGAAAACGGCTCCGATCATCCGATCATCCCCGCCTGCCGGAACCAGCCGAGCGCGTCCGCCACCGCCTCTCGCCACGGCCGATAGCCGTAGCCCAGCTCCGCCTTCGCCCGATCGGAGGAGAAGAACATGCGGTAGCGCGCCATCCTGAGCGCGTCGCGGGTCAGCATCGGCTCGCGCCCGGTAAGTTGCGCGACACCTTCCGAAATCCATGCGAGCGGCATGAGCGGGCCACGCGGCAGGCTGATGGTCGGCGGCTTGCGGCCGGTCCGGCGGGCGATCTCGCCGAGCAGATCGCGCAGGCTCACATCCTCCCCGCCCAGGATATAGCGCCGCCCGATCGCGCCCTTCTCGAAGGCGAGCAGATGCCCGTGCGCCACATCGTCGACATGGACGAGATTGAGCCCGGTATCCACGAAGGCGGGCATCTTGCCGTTGGCCGCTTCGACGAGGATGCGCCCCGTCGGCGTCGGCTTCACGTCGCGCGGGCCGATCGGCGTGGAGGGATTGACGATCACCGCCGGCAGGCTGCGCTCCGCCGCCATGCTCTCCACCAGCCGCTCGGCCACGACCTTGCTGCGCTTGTAGGCCCCGATCGCGGCCTCCTCGGTCAGCGGCCGGTTCTCGCCCGCCGGGCCGCCTGGATCGGGCGCGATGGTGGCCACGCTGCTGGTATAGACGATCCGCCTCACCCCCGCCGCCAGCGCGGCCTCCATGATCGCGCGCGTGCCCTCGCGGTTGTGGCGGACGATCGCTTGCGGATCGCGCGCCCACAGCCGGTAATCGGCGGCGACATGGACGAGCCCTTCCGCGCCCGCGAGCGCCGGGCCGAGCGAGACGGGATCGTTGAGATCGCCGGTGACGAGTTCGCCCGGAAAATCGGCGAGATTGGCCTTGGGGCTCGACGCGCGCGCCATTCCGCGCACCCGATAACCCGCATCCGCGAAAGCCCGCGCCACCGCCGAGCCGACGAAGCCCGAAACGCCGGTGATGAGAAGGATGCCGTCGATCGTTCGCATGGCCTCGGCGAGTCTCCCGTGGGGAGGGGAAGGCTTAGCCGTGTTTCGGCCGGGGCGGCGCCCGTCCGGCGATGGCGTCGTCGAGCATCTTCGCCAGCCGGAGGCCGCCGCGCAGCACCTGTTTGCGCAGCACCGGGATCAGCTCCCGGATCTGCTGCTGGTCCAGCCCCGCGTCTGCCGGAACAGTAGGAGGGCAGGCGGGGGCGTGGGTGGCGGTGGGATAGACCACGTCGCGCGCCAGCTCCCAGCTTTGCCGCGCCCAGTCGGTCGGCGTGCCCGCCGCCATCGCCTCGCGCTCTTGCGGAGTCGTCCCGGCGAGCAGCCCTCTGGCCCCCGCCGGGGCGGTCGAGATCGCGCGGTCGGCGAGCAGACCATCCCAGATCGAATGGAGATTGGTGTGCGGGATCGCGCCGTAATGCGCCTTCACGTCGTTGCCGCCCTTGTCGTGATCGCGCTCGGCGGCGTGGAGCGGCTGATGGATGTCGCCGACCAGATGGACGAGGAAGATCAGCGCCATCAACCGCTCGCGCGGGTTCAGATGCTTGTCGGCGAGGAGGCGCTGGTTGCGTTCGATCTGCGCGATCACGCAGTTTCCACCCGCGCACGGCCCCTTGGGATCGAAGGGCTTGCACACCGGAATGTCGACGAAGTGCCACGCATAGGCGTAGCTGAAGCGATCACCCAGCTTCTTCACGCAATCGGGCCAGACCGACGCCTCCTCGATGGTGCGCGCCGGGCAGGTGGGCGTGTCGAGCAGCTTCGATTGCCGCAGCAGCCCGTCGATCACCGCGCGGGTATGCGGATTGACCTCCAGATACGCGATCCGCGCCACCGTCTCATGCCCATATTCCCACCAGGCGGCGGCGGGCGAGAGCGGCAGCAGCAGGGCGGCGAGCGCGGCGAGGAGATAGCGGAAGCGGATCATGGAACAGGCCATAGGCGGAGAGGGGTGAGTCAACAATCATCCGTTCGCCCTGAGGAAGGGCTCAGTGGCTCCTCAGCACGAACCGGATTAGATTTGCCGTCATCCAGCCGTGAATCTCACTCATCACCATAAATCGCCACCTTGGCCGACCGGCCCTCGCCCACCTCGCCGCGATACATGCCCGGCGTGTTGAAGGCGGCGCGGCAGCGGCCTTCGGGGGTGACGGCGATGAAGCCGCCCTTGCCGCCGATCGCGCCCAGTTCCTCGATCAGCGCATCGGAAACGGCGTCCAGATCCTCGCTCGTCAGGCGGAGCCGCGCGCAAAGCTCGTGCGCCATTCCGAGCCGGATGAAATGCTCGCCCGATCCGGTGCAGGAGATCGCGGCCGCGCGATCGTCGGCGTAGGTGCCCGCGCCGATCAGCGGCGAATCGCCGATCCGGCCCCACCGCTTGGCGGTGAGGCCGCCGGTCGATGTGGCGGCGGCGACATGGCCGGAGCGATCGACCGCCACCGCGCCGACCGTGCCGTATTTCATGCCGCTGTCGAAGGGCAGATCGGGCCGCGCCTTGATCTCGTCCAGTTGGCGGCGGCGTTCGGGCGTGGCGAACCAGTCCTGCCCCGCCTGCTCCAGCCCCTGCTCGCGCGAGAAGGCGTCCGCCCCGGCGGCGGCGAGGAGGACGTGGGGGCTCTTCTCCATCACCGCGCGGGCGAGGCTGACCGGATGGCGCGTGGCGGAGACGCCGGCGACCGCCCCCGCCTCGCGGGAGCGGCCGTCCATGATCGCGGCGTCGCACTCGATCCGCCCTTCCCAGGTGAAGACCGATCCGCGCCCGGCGTTGAAGGCGGGATCGTCCTCCAGGCGCCGCACCGCCGCCTCCACCGCGTCGAGCGCCGCGCCGCCGCTCTCCAGCACCGCGCCGCCCGCCGCGAGGGCCGAGCGGAGCCCGGCCCTCGCGGCCTCGGCCGCCTCAGGCGACGTCCTCTCGCGCGCGAAGACTCCGGCTCCCCCATGGATCAGCAGCGTCCAGCGCGCGGGTGCGAGTCCTGTCGTCATGGCCGAGCCTGTTAGCAGAAGCGGCGCGCTTCGCCAGCTTGAGCCCGATCAGCGGGCGCAGCCAGCCGATCTCGCGTCCGCCGAGATAGAAGGCCCAGCCGCCCGCCACCGTCGCCGTGAACAGGATCGCGAACTCGGTGAGCGGCGGCAGCGCCAGCGGCAGGATCGCCCAGCCGACCACGACGATGATCGTCTGATGGATGATGTAGAAGGGGAACACCGCCTCTGTCAGCATCGGCCGCCATGTGTGGTCATGGTTGAGATAGCGGTGCGCGATGCCGATCAGCGCGATGATAGGCGCCCAGGTCTCCGCCGCGAAGGCGACGCGATCGAGCAGGATCACGTCATGCGGCGGCACGGCGAGGCCGGGCCAGAGCCATTCGACCGACGCCACGACCCCATAGCTCGCCACGCCGAGCAGCGCCGCAGGCTTCCACAAGCGGCCGATGGCGGCGAGCACGACAGGCGATCCCGCGAGGCCGAAGCCGAACAGGAAGGCGGGCGCATAGACGGCGTGCGCCGCCCAATCCTGGAAGAAGGTGTAGTTTTCGCGCACGCCGGCGAACAGCACGCACTTCACCAGCAGCATCCAGCCGAGCGGCAGCAGCAGCGCCTTCGGCCCGGCGAACAGCCGGTCATAGACGGTCTGCAGGCGGCGCGCGCCGGGAATGGTCAGCACGGCTGAGAGCAGCGCGGTGTAGCCCCACAGATAGACGACGAACCACAGGTGCTGCCAGGTCGGCAGTATGATCCCGTCGAGCGTCCCGAAGCGGAAATAATCGTGCAGCAGGAACCAGGCGAAGCCGTGGGCATAGCCATATTGCGTCGAAAGCTGGATCCAGGGCTGCACGGGAATCACCACGATCATTCCGAACAGCAGCGGGATCAGCAGCCGGGCGCTGCGGTTCTTCAGGAATCCGCCCAGTCCGGCGCTGCGCGAAAGCAGCGCACGGCTCGCATAGCCCGAGACGACGAACAGCAAGGCCAGACGCCAGGCATGGCTGGCGAGCATCGGGATCGTCACGCCCTCGATCGGGTGCGCCGTCTTCACATGCCATTCCCAGGGCACGAAGAACATGCCGATATGATAGAAGATCAGCAGCCCGAAGGCCCCGATCCTGAGCCAGTCCAGTCCGTAATGCCGTTCCATCGCAAGCCTCCTCGAATGTCGCGAGGAACCGGCTAGCGAGCGCGGCGCACGCCCGTTATCGGAGAGGTTCGGAAGGCGGCCCGGCGGGGATGATGGGAAAAGGCGCGGTGACGAGCGGCGGCTGGCGCGGGATGAACGGGACGCAGCGGCGGCTCGCCCTGATGTTCGCCGGCGGCTTCGCGCTGATCCTCGTGCTGGTCGGCATCGCCAACGCCGAATCGACTTTGAGCGAGTTCGCGACGCAGGGCATCGCCGAGCCGCCGGGCCATGTCTGGATCTGGGAGGCGACCAGCATCGCCGCCTGGATCACCACCTTCCCCGCGATCTGGCAGGCGGTGGCGCGCATCCGCCCGCCGCGCGTCTCCTGGGGCGGAGTGGCGGCGGCGTTGGTGCTGGGCAGCCTGATCGCGTCCGGCTGGCATATCGCGCTGATGGTGGCGTTCCGGAAGCTGATCTACGCGGCGGAGGGGGAGCATTACCGCTTCTTCGGCATCATCGCCGATCGGCTGCTCTACGAATATCGCAAGGATGTGGTCGCCTACGCCCAGTTCGTGAGCCTGGCGGCGGTGGTGCAGTGGGCGCTCGCCCGAGCCGCGACGCCGCCCGCCGAGCCGCCGCGCACGCTGGCGGTGAGCGACGGCGCGGTCACGCATCATGTTCCCGCCGACGAGATCGCCTCGGTTTCGGCGGCGGGCAATTATGTCGAGATCGCCTGGGGCCAGCGCACCCTGCTCCATCGCGCGACTCTGGCGGCGGTGGCGGACGAA
>DASSTK010000239.1:0-3121 GCA_035707945.1 Sphingomonas sp. | reverse complement strand
GATCATGGCGGACGTCGATACGCTGATGCGGAAGGCTCCCGTCATCCCGGTGCTGGTGATCGAGCGAATCGAGGATGCCGTTCCCGTCGCCGAGATGCTGGTAGCGGGCGGGTTGCCGCTGCTGGAGGTGACGCTGCGCACCCCCGTCGCGCTGGACGCGATCCGCGCGATGGCGGAGGTGCCCGGCGCGATCGTCGGCGCGGGCACGGTGCTCAACGAGCGGCAGCTAAACCATGCGCAGGAGGCCGGCGCCCGCTTCATCGTCTCCCCCGGCCTCACCGCCCCCCTCGCCCGCGCAGCGGAAGGCGCGGACATCGATTTCCTGCCCGGCGTCGCCAATGCCGGAGACATTATGGCCGGGCTCGATCTCGGCCTCACCCGTTTCAAGTTCTTTCCGGCCGAGATGGTGGGCGGCCTCAAGGCGCTCAGGGCCTATGCCAGCGTGTTCCGCGACGTGCGTTTCTGCCCGACCGGGGGCATCACCCAGGAAAGCGCGCCCGCATGGCTCGCCGAACCGGCGGTGCTGTGCGTCGGCGGAAGCTGGCTCGTGCCGAGCGGCCCGATCAACCCGCAAACGATCCGCGCCCGGGCCGAAGCGGCGGCGGCGCTGGGCGCTTGACCCGGTCCATTTCGTCCGTTTGGCCCCTCTAAATCCAGAGCAGCAGCGCCAGCACCAGCACCAGCGCACCCATAATCAGCGACAAGGGCACGCGCAGGCGCATCCACCAGGGAGGCGTCAGCTCCATCGAGGCGAGCCAGGCGTCGGCGAGCGGGCTCGCCGCGAGCAGGATGGCGAGCAGAATGGTGGCGAGCAGGGGCAGCGGCGTCGTCAGGATGAACAACGCGAGCGCGGCGAGTGGAGGGGCGATCGCCAGCACCAGAAGCTGGGATTGCTTCTCTTCCGGCGCGCGGGCGCTCGCCACGCCCCACCAGATGCCGCCGAGGAAGCTCAGCACCAGCATCGCATAGAAGATGGCGAGCTTGAGCAGCGCGCCGGCGACCGGCTCGCCGCCGCCCGCCGCCAGCCGCGCGATGATCGCGATCAGCGGCGGCAGCAGCCCCGCCGCTCCCAGCAGCTTGGGCGCGATCGGCACCTGCCGCGCCCGCCTCGACGATCCGTTCATTCCCGCTCCACCCCTGTGATTCCCGCCCGGCTTTAGCCCGATATTCTTGACCAAGGGTGGAGAAGCACGCGGTCGAGGGCAAGCGCTGGCATGATCGCGCTCGCTCCCCTAGAGAGGCGGCGTTCCGAATCACCCGCCTGCAAGGGAGCCTCGCCGATGGCGCTCCGCATCGCCTTCGCCTCCGATCACGCCGCCGTCGCGATGAAGGCCGCGCTCGTCGATCATGCTCGCGCGCTCGGCCACGAGGTGAGCGATCTCGGCCCGGAGAGCGAGGCTTCGGTCGATTATCCCGATTACGGCTACAAGCTCGCCGAGGCGGTGGCGGAAGGCCGCGCCGATCGCGGCGTCGCGCTGTGCGGATCGGGGATCGGCATTTCGATCGCCGTCAATCGCCACCCCGCCTTGCGTTGCGCCCTGGTGTCCGAGCCGCTCTCCGCCCGCCTCGCGCGCGAGCATAACGACGCCAACGCCTTGGCGATGGGCGCGCGGCTGATCGGGATCGAGCAGGCCAGGGCCTGCCTCGAAGCCTTCCTCGCCACCCCTTTCGGCGGCGATCGCCACCAGCGCCGCGTCGCCAAGCTCTCCCATCCCGCCTTCGAGAAGGAGCCCGCATGAGCACCCAGCCCTCGTCCGTCGCCGACATCCGTTCGGACGGTTTCTTCTCGCGCGGGCTCGCCGATGCTGATCCCGCCGTTTTCGCCGGCGTCACCCATGAGCTTGACCGCGAACGCCACCAGATCGAACTGATCGCCTCCGAGAACATCGTCTCCAAGGCGGTGCTGGAGGCGCAGGGCTCGGTCTTCACCAACAAATATGCCGAAGGCTATCCCGGCAAGCGCTATTATCAGGGCTGCGCGCCTTCGGACGAGGTGGAGGCGCTGGCGATCGAGCGCGTCAAGCAACTCTTCGGCTGCGGCTTCGCCAACGTCCAGCCGCATTCGGGCGCACAGGCCAATGGCGCGGTGATGCTGGCGCTGACCAAGCCGGGCGACACCATCCTGGGCCTTAGCCTCGACGCCGGCGGCCATCTGACCCACGGCGCCAGGGCGGCGATGTCGGGCAAGTGGTTCAACGCCGTGCAATATGGCGTGCGGGCCGACGATCACCTGATCGACTTCGAGCAGGTCGAGCGGCTGGCGAAGGAGCACCGGCCGACCCTCATCATCGCCGGCGGTTCCGCCTATCCCCGCATCCTCGATTTCGCCCGCTTCCGCGCGATCGCGGACGAGGTGGGCGCGAAGCTGATGGTCGACATGGCGCATTTCGCGGGGCTGGTGGCGGGCGGCGTCCACCCCACCCCCTTCGGCCACGCCCATGTCGTCACCACCACCACCCACAAGACGCTGCGCGGCCCCCGCGGCGGCGCGATCTTCACCGACGATGAGGCGATCGCCAAGAAGATCAACTCGGCGGTGTTCCCCGGCCTTCAGGGTGGCCCGCTGATGCACGTCATCGCCGCCAAGGCGGTGGCCTTCGGCGAGGCGCTCCAGCCCGAGTTCAAAACCTATGCGCGCGCCGTCGTGGACAACGCCAAGGCGCTCGCGGCGCGGCTCAAGGAGCGCGGCGCGGATCTGGTGGCGGGTGGCACCGACACGCATCTGGCGCTGGTCGATCTCCGCCCGCTCGGCGTCACCGGCAAGGACGCGGACGAGGCGCTGGAGCGTTCGGCCATCACCTGCAACAAGAACGGCGTCCCCTTCGATCCGCTGCCCCCGGTCAAGACCTCGGGCATCCGCGTCGGCTCTCCGGCGGGCACCACGCGCGGCTTCGGCATCGCCGAGTTCCGCGACATCGGCGACATGATCGCCGACGTGCTCGACGGGCTTCGGGCCAAGGGCGAAGCGGGCGATCCGGCGGTGGAGGCGGACGTGCGGAAGCGTGTGCGCGCGCTCTGCGAGCGTTTCCCGATTTATTCTTGAGCAGAAGCAGCGCGCCCTCTAGCTTGCCTCATCAAGCGAAGGCCCCACTCCGTCATACAGGGGGAATAAATGCAGTCT
>DASSTK010000238.1:0-4341 GCA_035707945.1 Sphingomonas sp. | reverse complement strand
CGAGCGACTGGGCGAGCTGCTCGGCCTCGCCGACGTGCACCTGCTGCCGCAGATCGTCGGCGCGGCGGACCTGGTGCTGCCGTCGAAGCTGACCAACATGCTCGCTTCCGGCCGTCCGGTGGTGGCGACGGCCGCGCCGGGGACGGGGCTGGCGGACGAGGTGGAGGGCTGCGGGATCGTCACGCCGCCCGGCGACGCGGCGGCGTTCGCGGCGGCGATCGAACGCCTGATCGACGATCCCGGCGAGCGGGCGCGGCTCGGCCGCGCGGCCCGTACGCGGGCGGAGGAGCGCTGGAGCCGCGCCGGCGTGCTCGGCCGCTTCACCGCCGATCTGGACAGGTTGAGCGGTGCTCCGACACGCTGAGCGGCAAGCCGGGTCGGCATTTCCATAGTCAGAATAGAACCAATCAGGCACTTTTCGCTTGCATTCCATCACCAGAACATATAGAGAACATGGCGACTCATCCGAGGAGCCGAATATGTCCGATGCACCGCCCGTGGCCGCTCCGGCCGGCTATATCCCCGAACATGCGATGGCCTTCGCCGATCCGGCCGGCCGGGCGATCGGCGTGACCGAGGCCGATCCGCTGCCCGTTGCCGCCCGGCTGAACGCCGCCCGATCGACTCCGCTGGCCGGCTCCTGCACGGCGTCGGGCGTGTTCGGGCCGTTCGCGCCCGAGCTGGGGCGGCCGATCTGGGTCTCCCTGTCGGGCGACTGGACAGGCTCGGCGCGGCTGCTGCGATCGGCGGACGGCGCGAGCGAAGCGTTGCCGCTCACCGTGGGAGGCCAGCCCGCCTGCCGGTTCACCGCCAGCGCCAACGAGCCCTGCTGCGAAGAAACGGCGGCGGGGGCGACCTATTTCCTCGCCGTGACGCTCGGCTCCGGCACGCTCGATTATCGGGTGGCGCAATGACCGCGCTGGATTTCGGGGCGCGCGCGACGGCGGCGCGGCTGGCGACGCGCATGTCCGCCAATGAGCGCGCCGGGCGGCTGCATCGGCTGGCGACGGCGGCGAAGGGGGCCAACGCCTCGGACTGGGCCGCGCTGGCGTCTCCGCCGGGCCTGAGCTGCACCGGCAATGCGGCCGGCCCCGGCCTCTCCCAAATCTTCACTGCGGCGAACAACCCATCGCTCTTTACGCTCTATGGCGGCGTGCCCGCCCGCGATTCATCGGGCGCACTTTACGGCGGCTATTGGCGCGGCCATTCCGTGACGCTGCCTTCCGGCGGCAACGCCGGCGTCGGCACCGGCGCGCAGGGCGTCGTCATGCGGGTCGCCTTCCGCAGCGACGCGCCGGCGATCGACATCATCATGCTGGGCCAGGCGGCGACATCGCGCATCCGCGTGCTGATCGACGGGCGCTATGCGGACAAGACCGGCGTTTCGACGGCGACGACGAGCGGCGGCAACACGCTTTCGCTCGTCTGGCCGGCAGGAACCCCGCGCGCGATGCGCCGCTACGATGTGGAATATGAGAAGGACGGCGGCTTCTTCGGCGTGCGCGTCGCGCCCGGCGACATGGTGCAGCCGATCGCGACGGGCGCGCGCTACCGCATCGCCGTGCTGGGCGACAGCGTGGCCGCCGGAATCGGCGCGACGCACGCCGCCGACGGCTTCGCCTTCCATGCCGGGCGGCGGCTCGGGAACATGGACCTGGACATGGTGGCGATGGGGATCGGCGGCACCGGATTCTGCAACGCCGGAGCGGCCGCCGCCTTTCCCGATCGCCTGGACGATCTGCTGCTCCAGCCTGTCGACGAGGTCTGGATCGCGGGGGGCGCCAACGATCAGGCCTTCTCCGCCGATCAGGCGACGGCCGCCGCGCTCGCCTGCCTCAAAGGCGTGCGGACGCGCTGCCCGGACGCGCCGATCCTGCTGCTGGGCAGCTTCGTCGGCGGCGGCGACAACGCGGCCGCCCGCGCCACCGAAACCGCGATCCGGGCCGGCTTCTATCAGTTCGCCGATCCGCTGGCGGCGTTCATCCCGTTCAATCTCGCGATCCCGCCGCTCCAGACCGGCAATTTCCAGAATCCGGCGGCGGGGAATTACCAGTTCTACGGCCAGGGAACGAGCGACACGACGCACCCTTCCGACGCCGGACATGATTATATCGGCGCCTATATCGCCGAGGCGCGGCGGAGCATCACGTTGTAACCGGCATTCCCCGAGCGGAGCGTTCCATGCTAAACAAGCGCGCAATCATCATGAGGTATGCGCATGCCGTCGGTTTCCCGAATGCGTCGATTGACGAACGGGCTCACGCAGGTCTGGAAGTTCGATAATCGGTGGGAGCTTTTGATCCATCGCATCTTCTTCCGCTCCACCGGGCTCACCACCTATCGGCTGGACGGGCTGGAGTTCGTGGTGGATCACAAGGGCGGCGACGAGAACGGCACCCGCGCCTGCCTCGTCTCCGACATGTATCGCGGCCTTGTCGCGGCGATGAAGTTCGACGGCCCCGTCACCCTGCTGGATATCGGGGCCAATGGCGGCGGCTTTCCCCTGATGCTCAAGGCGAGCGGCCTGACCTTGCGAAAAGTGGCTGCGGTCGAGCTGAATCCGCGCACCTTCGGGCGCATGCAGTTGAACGTCGTCCAGAATCTCGATGCGGAAACGATGCTGGTTTCGGGCGCGATCTGCGGCGAACCCTGCACGCTGGATGTCCGGCTGGGGCGCGGCGACACCGGCGATTCCTTCGACAGCGGGGACGGCGCCGATACGCGCCGTCACATCGTCGAAGGCATCACGTTCGACCAGTTCTACGAGCGCGCGTTCGGAAGCGAGCCCGTCGATCTCTGCAAGATGGACATCGAAGGCGCCGAGCACGCCATCTTCGCCGGAAACGCCTATCGATCGCTGGCGCGCTGCCGCTATCTCATCATCGAGATTCACGAGAAGGGCGATCATCGGGCGGAGCCGGTGAGGGCCGCGATCGAAGCGCTCGGCTTCGTGGAGATGCCGGGCTCGCGCAAGAGCCATCACGACGTATATTGCTATGAGAACCGCCGAATCGGCTCCGCCCCGGAAGCCGAGGTGGAACGGACGGCGGCTTTCGCCTAGGGGCGAATAAAGCGATGCGCCGTTCGAGCCTTTCATCGGGCAGGAGCAGCGAGACGCGCCGAAACTGAAAGCGACGGGAAGAAGGCGTGAAGTTCGGCAAGGAGGTGACGGCCCGGCTGGGCCGGGTGTTCACCGCGCAAGTCTTCAACCAGATCGCGACCATCCTGGTGCAGATCGGGCTGGTGCCGGCCCTGCTCCATGCCTGGGGCACGCAGCAATACGGCATCTGGCTGCTGCTTTCGGCGGTGCCGACCTATCTCACCTTCAGCGATTTCGGCTTCACCTTCGTCGCCAAGAACGAAATGGTGATGCAGGTGGCCCAGCGGGACCACGAGGCCGCGCTGCGCACCTATCACAGCATCTTCGCGCTGCTGTGCGGAGTCGCCCCGATCGTGCTGGGAATCGCGACGGCGCTGATCTGGGGCGTGGATTTCGCTCACCTGCTGAAAATCCCCCCGGCGGAACTGGGCGAAGCGCGCGGCGTGCTGACCCTGCTGATCGTCAACGTGATCATCTATCAATTCTTCCTGATGCTTTCGGCGGGCGTGCGCTGCGAAAACCGCGCCGCGACCGAATCCACCTGGGTCGCCGCGTCCCGACTCGGCGAAGGGCTGGCGATCGGCGTCACCGCGCTCGCCGGCGGATCGCTGCTGCTGGCCGCGCTGTCGGCGGTCGTGATCCGAACCCTGTTCTGCTCGGCCGTCTACCGCTGGCTCCGCCGCGCTTCGCCCTGGCTGTATCTCGGATGGAGCCGGGCGACGCGGGCGGAGGTGCGCCGGCTTTTCCACCCCGCGCTCGGCTATATGTTCACGCCGGTTTCGCAGGCGCTGCTGATCCAGGGCCCGGTTCTCCTCCTGGGGGCGATCTCCGGCCCGGTGACGGTGGTGCTCTACGCCACCTCCCGCACGCTGACCCGGCTGGGGACGGCGGGCGCCAACATGCTCAATAACACGCTGATCACCGAATATTCGGCGATGGCGGGCCGCAGCCATCATAGCGGGTTCCGCCGCCTGTTCCGGCTGCACATGCTGGCGAGCGTGGCCGCGGTGCTGGCCTACAGCGTGCTGCTCGTCCTGCTGGGACGGCCGCTGATGCATCTTTTCACGCACGGCAAGGTGCCCGTGATCGAGCCTTTCTTCGCCGTCATGGTGGCGGCGGTCGCGGCCGAGATGCTCTGGACGGCGCTGTTCACGCCGATCTCGGCGATCAACGGCCATGTCCGGGTCACGCACTGGCTGCTGGGGCTGAGCATGGCGGGAATCGGGCTCTGCTATCCGGCG
>DASSTK010000237.1:0-7690 GCA_035707945.1 Sphingomonas sp. | reverse complement strand
GGTGGCGATCGCGCTCGCTCCTTACGCGCGCGAGGTGATCGGGCTCGATCTTTCGCCCAACATGCTGGCCGAGGCGCGGGAGCGTGGGAGCAACGTTTTCAACCTCCGCTTCGTCGAGGGCAATGGCCGCGATCTCGCCATGCTGGCGACCGACAGCATCGACGTGGCGCTGGCGGCGGACAGCTTCCCCTTCATCGTCCGCACCGGCGCGGAGGTGATGGAGGCGATCGTGGCCGAGGTGGCGCGGGTGCTGCGCAAAGGGGGCGATTTCCTCATCTTCAACTGGTCCTATCGCGGCGACGTCGGGCGCGACATCGCAGAAGCCTACGGCTTCGCCGAGGCGTTCGGCTTCACGGTGCTGCGCGCGGGCGAGCGGCCCTTCCGGCTATGGGACGGGATCGGATTCCAGCTCCGGCGCGCGGCATGACGGCGGAGGAGCATTGGGCTCTGTGGCGGCGCGATCCGCGCGCCACGCCGTTTCAGTCTCCCGCCTGGCTGGAGGCGTGGTGGGCGCATCTCGGCGGCGGCGAGCGCCGGGATATCGCGATCCGCGATAAGGCGGGCCGCCTGATCGCCGCCTTGCCGATGTTCGTCTGGCGGGACGGAGATGCCCGGCGGCTCTGCCCGCTCGGCGCGGGGCACAGCGATTATTGCGACGCGCTGGTCGATCCCGAGGCGGGCGCGGGAGCAGTCACGCGGCTGTGGACGGAGATGATCGATGCCGCCGCCGATTGCGATGAGCTGCTGCTGCCCGATCTGCGCTCCGATTCGCCCCTCCTCGCCGCTCCGCCGCCGGGCTGGCGCGCGGCGGACGAACCTGGCGAAACCTGTCCGGTCGTCCGCCTGCCGGAGCAGGGGCCGCTGCTCGCGGTCTTGAGCAAGAGCCGGCGGCGCAAGGTGGTCCACGATCTTCACCGCGCCGAGCGCCTGGGCGGCGTCGCCGCCGCACTCGCCGCGCCGGAGGAGCTGGAGGAGGCGCTCGACGCCCTGTTCGCGCTGCACGCCGATCGCTGGCGACGTGAGGGGGAGCCGGGCGTGCTCGCCGATCCCCGCGTCCGCGCCTTCCTGCGCGCCGCCGCCGAGGGGCTGACCGCCGCCGGACTGCTCCGCTTCGCGCTGGTGCGGCACGAGGGCCGGATCGTCGCCGCGCTGCTGGGTTTCACCGACGGGGGGCGCTTCCATTCCTACATCAACGGTGTGGATATGCGCATCCCCGGCCAGAGCTTCGGCACGCTGGCTTTCGCCCGCCTGATCGAGGCGGCCGGTGACGAACACGCCGCCGAGTTTCATTTCCTGCGCGGTGAGGAGCCCTATAAATATGCCTGGGGCGCCGAGCCGAGGCGGACCATCCGGAGGGTGGTGCGGCGCGGTTCGGGCTGAGGGCGAACGGGTCGGATAATGATCGTCGGTCTAAATCCCGGCCTCCAACCCCGCCTCCGCGAGCCGCGCCGCCAGATCGTCCCGGAGCGTGACGAGCGCGTCCGGGCTCCAGGCTTCGATGCGGGCGGTGAGCTTGGGCTCGGTGCCGGAGCCGCGCAGCAGCCACCAGCCGTCCGGCGTGGCGACACGCAGCCCGTCGGTGCGATCGATCGCCGCGCCCTCGCGCTCCAGCCGATCGGCGACGGCGGCGAGGATCGGGGCCTTGGCCTCGTCCGGGCAGGGCATGCGCAGCTCGGGCGTGGCGAAGCTTTCGGGCAGCGCGGCGCGGAAATCGGCGAGGCTCCCCCCCGAACGGCCGATCGCGGCCAGCAGCCGCATCGCGACATGGAGCGCGTCGTCCGTGCCATACCAGCGATCGGCGTAGAAGATGTGACCGCTCATCTCGCCCGCCAGCGGCGCGTCCGCCGCGATCATCGCCTCGCGCACCCGCACATAGCCGGAGGGCGAGAGCAGCGGCCGCCCGCCCGCCTCGGCGATGCCGTCGAACAGCATCCGGCTCGACTTCACGTCGCCGACGATCGACGCGCCGGGATGGTCGCGCAGCGCGTCGCGGGCGAGGAACAGCAGGAGTTGATCCGCCCAGACGATCGCCCCCGTCCCGTCCACCACGCCTATGCGATCGCCGTCGCCGTCGAAGGCGATGCCCAGATCGAGCCGCTCGGTCCGCACCAGCGTTTGCAGATCGGCGAGATTGTCGGGAACGGAGGGATCGGGATGATGCGCCGGAAAGAGGCCGTCGATCGAATCGTGGATCAGCTTGTGTTCGCCGGGTAAGGCGTCCGCGAGACGGCGGACGATCTCGCCGGTCGCGCCGTTGCCGGGATCCCAGCCGATGCGGAGCGGCGGCGCGCCCTCGGCCGCGGCGAGCAGGCGGGCGACATAGGCGTCCTCGACGGGCAGGGATTCGGCGCGACCGCCGGGCGCGTCCTCCGCCTCGCCTCGCACCAGGGCGGCCAGCGCCTCGCCGTGGACAGGCTCGCGGCCCAGCAGCAGCTTGAAGCCGTTCTGATCGGGCGGGTTGTGCGAGCCCGTCACCATGATGCCGCCGTCGAGCCCCTGCGCGTGGACGGCGAAATAGAGCATCCCCGTCGGCCCGCGCCCGATCCGCAGCGCCTCCGCGCCGCCCGCGATCAGCCCCTCCACCAGCGCCGTTTCGAGCATGGGCGAGGAGAGCCGGCCGTCATAGCCGACGGCCACCCGCCGGCCGCCTCGCCGAAGCAGCGCGGTCGCGTAGCGGCGGCCGAGCGCTTCGGCGTCCGCCTCGGTGAGCTCGACGCCGACGCGCCCGCGCAGATCATAGGCGCGCAGCAGCCCGGGATGGATGCCGGACACGAGCCGCGTTCAGGCGTGGCTGCGCTGGACGAACTTGTTGAAGCGGCTCGTCTCGCCGCCTTCCGTCTTGTCCTGGTGCAGGAAAGCGAGATCGTTCTCGTCGAAGATCCGGAAGAACTCGTCCCATTCGATCGGATCGAGCGACTCGTCCGGCTCGCGGAAATCGACGCGCAGCATACCGCCGCCCCGGCCGTTATCCTCCGTATCCTTCACGACCGTCGGCCGGCCGCCGCGCTCCTCGATCCACTTGCGAATCTGGTCATGATCGGTGGTGGTGACGCCAGAGCTCATCGCATCCTCCTTCACCCCGCTCGCGTCGCCAACCCGGCGGCAAGGAGATTGGTTCCGTTTCAGCTGTGTCGAGAAGAAGGGAGATAGCCCTCTCCCTTGAGGGAGAGGGTTGGGTGAGGGTGGCCTGTCCACCATAGCGAAAGCCCGCGCTTCGCGCTCGCTCTCCTCACCCCAGCCCTCTCCCCGTCGGGAGAGGGAGTTGCAGGCCCGAGCTTCAGGCGAGCTCCAGCGCGAGCTGGGCGACGGGGGCGAAGCTGCGGCGGTGGAGCGGGGTCGGGCCGAGCCGGAGGAGCGCCTCACGGTGCTCGGGCGTGGCGTAGCCCTTGTTGTTCCGCCAGCCATAGCCCGGATGCAGCGCGTCATATTCCGCCATCAGCCGGTCGCGCGTCACCTTGGCGATGATCGAGGCGGCGGCGATCGAGCGGCACAGCGCGTCGCCCGAGACGATCGCGCGGGCCGGATGCCGCCATTTGGGCAGCGCGTTGCCGTCCACCAGCACCATCGCCGGCTCGATCCCCAGCGCCTCCACGGCGCGGGCCATCGCCAGCATGGTGGCGTGGAAGATATTGATCCGGTCGATCTCCTCGACATCGACGATGCCTACCCCCCAGGCCGCCGAGCGGGTGATGCGCGCATAGAGGCTTTCGCGCGCCGCCTGATCGAGCTTCTTCGAATCATCGATGCCGCGCGCGAAGCGGCGGCGGTCGAGCACCACGGCGGCGGCCACCACCGGCCCGGCGAGCGGCCCGCGCCCCGCCTCGTCGACGCCGACGGTAGGCTCGGGATGATCGCGCTCGAGGCGGAAGCAGGGCGGCATGGCGAGGGCGTCTAGCATCGCCCGCCCCGCCCGCCAACCGCGCGCGAGGGACGGCGCGGGCAACTTTTCTGTGGATAAGTAATGCCGACAGTAATTTTGCACCTGAAATGCGCAAATCCTTGACGTATTAACCGCCGGGTAACGAAAATCTGCCAACCTCGCTGAATTGCGGAGGTGACAGTCATGGTGCCTCATGAAGTCGACATGATGCCGCGCCCTTTCGCCCTGACGATGGCGTTCGGCATTGTTTCCGGCGTTTGCTTCTGGGGCGCGATCGCCGCCCTTGTGTTCGCCTTAAGAGGCTGATGTCCGCCTGATCGGCGAAAGCCCGCAACCGAGCGGGCCGTTCCCTTTTCCCAGCCCCGGAGCGGCCTCGATCGCCCGACGCACATAGGCGCGGGCTTCCTCGACCGCCTCTTCCAATCCCCGACCCCGCGCCAGCAAGGCCGCGAGCGCGCTGGCGAGCGTGCAGCCCGTTCCGTGCGTGTGCCGCGTCTCGATCCGCGCGTCCGTCCATTCGCGGACCTGACCGTCAGGCGTGACGAGCCGGTCGATGAGCATCGCACCTTCTCCGTGGCCGCCCTTGGCGAGCACCGCCGCGCCCGTCCGCCGCGCCAGCGCCTCGGCTCCGTCGGGCGCGAGCAGGGCGAGTTCCGGCAGGTTGGGGGTTATCACCGCGGCGCGCCGCATCAGCCGCTCGAACGCCGCCACCGTGGCGGCGTCGGCCAGCGCCGCCCCGCTGGTCGCCACCATGACCGGATCGAACACCAGCGGCGCGTCCGTCCGCCCCAGCCGATCGGCGACGGCTTCGGCGATCGCGGCCGATCCGATCATGCCGATCTTGATCGCGTCCGCGCCGATATCCGCCAGCACCGCGTCGATCTGCGCGATCACCATCGCCGGATCGATCAGGTCCACCCGCGTCACGCCCAGCGTGTTCTGCGCCGTGATCGCCGTGATCGCGGTCATCGCGTGGCCGCCCAGCGCGACGATGGCGCGGATATCCGCCTGGATGCCCGCGCCGCCCCCCGAATCCGATCCGGCGATGACGAGGACGCGCGCGACGCTCATCGCGCGCCCGCCGGATAGCGGCGCAGCAGATCGCCCGTGCGCGTCGGGCGCGGTTTCAGATCGCCGCGGCAATTGGGGCATTGGCCGCCCAGCGGCCCCTCCGCGCAATCCGCGCAGAAGCTGCATTCCATCGAGCAGATGAAGACGTCGCCGCTCTCCGGCGGCAGCGCGCGTCCGCAGCGCTCGCAGGCTGGCCGCATTTCCAGCATCAGGCGGCGCGGCGGACCGCCTCGCACACCGCCTCGACCACCTCGGCGACGAGCGCGGGATCCTCGCCCTCCGCCATGACCCGGATCAGCGGCTCGGTGCCCGACTTGCGGATGACGAGGCGTCCGGAGCCGGCCAGCCGCTCCTCCGCCGCGGCGATCGCCGCCTTGACGCCCTCGCTCTCCAGCGGCTTGCCGCTCTTGAAGCGGACATTCTGGAGCCGCTGCGGCAGCGGATCGAACAGGCGCAGCAGCTCGGAAGCCGGTTTGCCGCTCTCGACCAGTTCGGCCAGCACCTGCAGCGCCGCGACCAACCCGTCCCCGGTGGTGCCGTAATCGGCGAGGATGATGTGCCCCGATTGCTCGCCGCCGACATTGAAGCCGTCCCGCCGCATCGCCTCCAGCACATAGCGATCGCCCACCTTGGTGCGGTGGAGGCTCAGCCCCGCCGACTGGAGATGCCGCTCCAGCCCCAGGTTGGACATCACCGTGGCGACGAGCCCGCCCCCCTTGAGCAAGCCGCGCCGGTTCCAGGCGCACGCGATCAGCGCCATGATCTGATCACCGTCGATGATCCGGCCGCGCTCGTCGACGATGATGACCCGATCGGCGTCCCCATCGAGCGCGATGCCGATGTCGGCGCGGGTTTCCTGCACCTTCCTCTGCAGCGCCTCGGGCGCGGTGGAGCCGACCCCGTCGTTGACGTTGGTGCCGTCGGGCGAAACCCCGATCGCGATCACGTCCGCGCCCAGCTCCCACAATGCGGAAGGCGCGACATTGTAGGCGGCGCCGTGGGCGCAATCGATCACGATCCGCACGCCATCCAGCCGCAGATGCTCCGGGAAGGTCATCTTGACCGCGTGGATGTAGCGCCCGCGCGCATCGTCCACGCGCCGGGCGCGGCCGATCGCCTCGGCCGGGGCGAGGCGCGCCGGCTTCTCCATCGCCGCCTCGATCGCCGCCTCGTCCGCATCGGACAGCTTGTGACCATCGGGGCCGAACAATTTGATTCCATTGTCCTGATAGGGGTTGTGGCTGGCCGAGATCATCACGCCCAGATCGGCGCGCATCGAGGTGGTGAGCATCGCCACGGCCGGCGTCGGCATCGGGCCGAGCAGCACCACGTCCATGCCGACCGAGGTGAAGCCCGCCACCAGCGCCGATTCCATCATATAGCCGGAAAGCCGCGTATCCTTGCCGATCACGACGCGGTGACGATGATCGCCGCGATGGAAATGCGCGCCCGCCGCCTGGCCGACCCGCATCGCGAGTTCCGGCGTCATCGGCGCTTCATTGGTGCGCCCGCGAATGCCGTCTGTGCCGAAATATCTCCGCGCCATGCCGCCTCCCTGGACTCGCGCGCCTCATAGCCCCTTCGCCGCCCCTCGCGCCAGCCCGGCGGGGGTGAGTTGCGCAGCACGGTTGCCGGGACTAGCGGGGCGGGACATGACCGCCACGACCATCCTCCCCGCCGACGCCGAGGGCATCGCCCGCGCCGCCGAACTGATCGCCGAACAGCACCCGGTCGCGACGCCGACCGAGACGGTCTATGGCCTCGCCGCCGATGCCACCTCCGGCGAGGCGGTGGCGCGGATCTACGAAGCGAAGGGCAGGCCGTCGTTCAATCCCTTGATCGTGCATGTGCCCGGCCTCGCCGAAGCCGAGGCGATCGCCGACTTCCCGCCCCTCGCCCGCACGCTGGCGGAGGCCTTCTGGCCGGGGCCGCTGACCCTGGTGCTGCCGCTGCGGAAGGGCGCGCCGATCGCCGAGATCGTCACCGCCGGCCTGCCGACGATCGCCTTGCGCGCGCCCGCGCACCCCGCCATGCGCGCGCTGCTGGAAGCCTGCGGCAAGCCGCTCGCCGCCCCTTCCGCCAACGCCAGCGGACGGATCAGCCCGACCCGCGCCGAGCATGTCGCCGCCACGCTTAACGGCCGCATCCCGCTGGTGCTCGACGCCGGGCCGACCCGGATCGGGCTCGAATCGACCATCATCGCGGTCGCGCCCGAGCGGATTGCCCTGCTCCGACCCGGCCCGATCACGTCCGAGGAGATCAAGCGGGTCGCCGGTCTTCCCGTCGAGCGCGTATCGGGCGGCGCGATCACCTCGCCCGGCCAGCTCGCCAGCCACTACGCCCCACGCGTTCCGCTCCGCCTCGATGCGGTGGAAGCCCGGCCCGGCGAATGGCTGATCGGCTTCGGAAAAATCGCCGGCGACGATATGCTGTCCGCGAGGGGCGACTGCACCGAAGCCGCCGCCCGCCTGTTCGAGGCCCTCCACCGCGCCGACGCCTCCGGCCGCGACGCCATCGCCGTCGCGCCCATCCCGGGCGAAGGCCTGGGCCTCGCGATCAATGACCGGCTGAAACGGGCGGCGGCGCCAAGAGGATTCGCCTAATATTTCCCGTCAACCCAGCGAAAGCCGGGGTCTCAGGAGGCAGACGGACGGGCTCCGCCTCACGAAATGTCGGCTTCCGCCGGCATGACGGGCCTGGCTCAGGCCTCCTGCCGCTTCACCCTCGCGGCGTAGCTCT
>DASSTK010000236.1:0-4093 GCA_035707945.1 Sphingomonas sp. | reverse complement strand
GGCGACCGACGGCGCGATCGGCCCCAACCGCTACGGCCCCGATCCGCTGCGCCCTTGACTTGCCCCTGCGGCAACCGCCGTCTAAGCGGCCTCGCGATGCGCTATATCAGCACCAGAGGGCAGGCGCCCGCGCTCGGCTTCGAAGCCGCGACGCTCACCGGCCTCGCCGCCGACGGGGGCCTCTATGTGCCCGAAGCCTGGCCGACGCTCCCGCGCGAGGCGATCGAGGGCCTCGCCGGCCTCTCCTACGCCGAGACGGCGACGCGCATCCTCGCCCCCTTCATCGGCGACGCGCTGGGACCGGAGGAGCTGCGCGCGCTGACGGAAGCCGCCTATGGCCGCTTCGATCACGCCGCCGTCACCCCGCTCGTCCAGCTCGATCAGCGCCATTGGCTGCTGGAGCTGTTCCACGGGCCGACGCTCGCCTTCAAGGATGTCGCGCTCCAGCTCCTCGGCCTGCTGTTCGAGCGCTTTCTCTCGGGCGGCGCGCAGCACCTCACCATCGTCGGCGCGACCTCGGGCGACACCGGATCGGCGGCGATCGAGGCGGTGGCGAACCGCGCGCATGTCGATATCTTCATGCTCCACCCCAGGGGCCGCGTCTCCGAGGTGCAGCGGCGGCAGATGACGACGGTGGACGCGGCCAACGTCCACAACATCGCGATCGAGGGCGATTTCGACCAGGCGCAGGCGCTGGTGAAGCGCATGTTCGGGGACAGGGATTTCGCCGGCCGCTTCCGCCTCTCCGCGGTCAACTCGATCAATTGGGCGCGGCTGGCGGCGCAGGTGGTTTATTATTTCTACGCCGCCGTCCGCCTCGGCGCGCCCGGCCGCGCGATCGCCTTCTCGGTGCCCACCGGCAATTTCGGGGACGTGTTCGCGGGCTATGTGGCGAAGCGCATGGGGCTGCCCGTCGCGCGGCTGATCGTCGCCACCAACGTCAACGACATCCTCCATCGTGCGCTCGCGGAGGGCGATTATTCCACCGGCGCGGTGACGCCCACCGCCGCGCCTTCGATGGACATTCAGGTCAGCTCCAATTTCGAGCGGCTGCTGTTCGATCTCCACGGCCGCGACACCGCCGCACTGGCCGACGCGATGCGCGGTTTCGAGGCGGACCGGCGGATGCGCCTGCCCCAGCCGCTCCGCGACGCCGCCGCGCGCGACTTCGCCAGCGCGCGCATCGACCATGAGGGCATGGTCGCCGCGATGCGCTGGGCGCATGAGCGGGCGGGGCGGGTGATCGACCCGCATTCCGCGATCGGCCTCGCCGCCGCCCGCGCCGCCGATCTGCCCGCGGATATTCCCGTCGTCACGCTGGCGACCGCGCATCCCGCCAAGTTCGGCGACGCGGTGGAGCAGGCGGTGGGCGTCCGCCCGGCGCTTCCCGCCCGCCTCGCCGGCCTGATGGACAAGCCCGAGCGCTGCGCCACGCTTCCCGCCACCTTCGAGGCCGTCACCGCCTGGATCGCCGAGCGGGCGACGCCCGCCGCATGACCGCCGCGCGCCTCCACCGCCTGCCCAACGGCCTCACCGTCGCGGTGGAGCCGATGGCGGGGGTCGAGACGCTGGCGCTCGGCCTCTACGCCGATGTCGGCAGCCGTTCCGAGCCCGCGCACCTCTCCGGCCTCGCCCATATGGTCGAGCATATGGTGTTCAAGGGCGCCGGCCCCCGCGACGCCCGCGCCATCGCCGAGGCGGCGGAGGATGTCGGCGGGCAGTTGAACGCCTGGACCTCGCGCGACATGACCGTGTTCCACGGCCGCCTGCTGCCGGGCGATCTGGCGCTGGGGCTCGATCTCATCGCCGATCTCGTCCGCGCGCCGCATTTCGAGGCGGAGGAGCTGGAGCGCGAGAAGCAGGTCGTGCTGGCCGAGCTGGGCGAGGCGCGCGACACGCCCGACGATATCGTGTTCGATCACCTCGCCGCCGCCGCCTATCAGGGCCAGAGCTACGGCCGCCCGGTGCTGGGCGAGGAGGCGAGCATCCGCGCGATCGACACGGCGGCGCTCCGTCGCTGGATCGAGGAGCAGTATCGGCCGGAGGGGCTGGTGCTCGCCGCCGCGGGCTGCGTGGACGAGGAGGCGCTGCTCCGGCTCGCCGAATCGCGCTTCGGCGATCTCGCGCCCGGCCGCTTGCCGGTGTTCGAACCCGCCCGCTTCTCCGGCGGCGTGGTGACGGACGCGCGCCGCTTCGATCAGGTCCATATCGCCTTCGCCCACCCCGGCGTCGATCACCGCCACCCCGATCTCTACGCGCTCAGCCTGTTCGCGGGTGCGGTGGGGGGCGGCATGTCCTCGCGGCTGTTCCAGGAGCTGCGCGAGGAGCGGGGGCTCGCTTATTCGGTTTACGCCTGGAGCCAGTCGGCGGCGGACGCGGGGCAGCTCGGCGTCTATTGCGCGGCGGCCAAGGCGGACGCGCCGCTCGCCTTCGCGCTCGCCCGCGAGGTGCTGGCGCGCACCGCCGGGGATCTGAGCGAGGCCGAACTCGCTCGCGCCAAGGCGCAGGCCAAAGCGGGGCTGCTGATGGGCCTCGAATCGGTGCAATCGCGCTGCGACCATCTCGCCCGCCAGATCCAGATCCACGGCCGCATCGTCCCCGTCGCGGAAACAGTGGCGGAGATCGACGCGGTGGACGTGGCGCAGGCCCGCCGCGCGGGAGAAACCGCGATCGCCGGTGCCCTCGCCACCGCCAGCGTCGGCGGCAAGCTGGCCCGGGTGGCGTGAGGGCTCTCCTGCTCTTGTGCTCCCGCGAAAGCGGGAGCCCAGAGCCGCGGAGGGTGTCGCCTGAAACCCTGGGCTCCCGCTTTCGCGGGAGCACCGGCAAGGAGGGCTGAGGCGGTGCCCCTCGCCACCCTCATCGCCGAACCCTGGGCCGATTACGCCCTCCTCGATTCAGGGAATGGCCGCAAGCTCGAACGGTACGGCCGCTACCGCTTCGTCCGTCCCGAGCCACAGGCGCTGTGGACCCCAGCCTCGCCCGAATGGCGGCACGACGGCGAGTTCGTCGGCGCGTCGGACGAGGAGGGCGGCGGCCGCTGGCGTCTGGCGCGAAACGTCCCGAAGGATTGGCCGCTGGCGTGGGAGGATGTGCGCTTCCACGCCGCCAACACGCCCTTCCGCCACTTGCAATTCTTTCCGGACATGACCCCGCAATGGACGTGGATGCGCGAGCGGATCGGCGAGGGCGACGAGGTGATGAACCTGTTCGGCTACACCGGCGTCGGCAGCCTCGCGCTGGCGGCCAAAGGCGCGCGCGTCACCCATGTCGACGCCTCGAAGAAGTCGGTCGAGCAGGGCAAGGCCAACGCCGCGCTGTCGGGGATGGCGGATCGGCCGATCCGCTGGATCGTCGATGACGCCGCCAGGTTCGCCGCGCGCGAGGTGCGGCGCGGGCGGCGCTACGCCGGCATCATGCTCGATCCCCCCAAGTTCGGCCGCGGCCCCACCGGCGAGGTCTGGCGGCTGGAGGAAGGGCTGCCCGGCCTCATCGCCGATTGCGTGCGGCTGCTGACGCCGGAGAGCAGGTTTCTGGTGCTCACCGTCTATGCCGTCCGCATGTCCGCGCTCGCCATCGCCGAGCTGCTCGCCCAGGCCACCGCCCCGCTCGGCGGCCGTGTGGAAGCGGGCGAAATGGCCGTGCGCGAGGAGGCGAGAGGGCTTCTGCTGCCGACGGCAATCTTCGCGCGGTGGCTGGGCCGATAAGGAGGAGAAAAACGTTGGAACGGGCAAGGCTTATCTGTTCTGTAAACCGGGCATTGTGGCAGGAAGTGGGTCCAAATCTCAGAGCGGTGATGGCGAAAAGTGACGGGAGGACGATTCGGCTTCGATTCTTTGTTGATGGCGAACCTTCGGAAGATGATATTGAATCCGCCAGCATTGCTGCCACTGAAGTAATTTCAGATTTCCCGGATTGTGAAATGGACGATCAGGTGATTCGCCTGGATGCGCCCGCTCGCATGCCTACAAATGATGAATGGCTTGTCATCTTTATGCGAAGGGAAAGCGTCTGATAGCTGATTATGCGAATGGTCCAAATCAAGTCCGGGGACGAAGCAATGCCGACTTTCCCCCCTCTCTCTTGAGGGAGGGAA
>DASSTK010000235.1:0-6622 GCA_035707945.1 Sphingomonas sp. | reverse complement strand
GGGCGCACCACCTCGGTCGGCGCGCTGGCGATCGCGCGTTTCCTGCGGCCGGTCTGCTACCAGAACATCCCCGACGCCCTGCTCCCGCCCGCGCTGAAGGAGGGCAATCCCTGGAAGGTCGCGCGGCGGATCGAGGGGACGGTGAAGGGAGGCTGATCCGGGCCGTTCGTCCCGAGCGAAATCGAGGGACGCGCCGCAAGCGAGTCGCCCAGCTCATGCCTCGACTTCTCTCGGCACGAACGGGCTCACCTCCCACCCTTTACCGCCCTTCCCTGAGATCGGCGGCGCGGGCGCGGAGATATTGGCGGATCGCCTGCCGGTCCGAGGTGCTGAACTCGCCGAAGCGGGGCATGCCGTTGGCGTCCAGCATGCCGTCGCGCAGGATCGAATCGAACATCTCGTAGGAGGTGATCGAGGAGGAGCGGCGCAGATCGGGGGCCGCGCCGGCGGCGATCGCCTCGATGCCGTGGCAGGTGGCGCAGCGCTGCGCATAGAGCGCCTGTCCCTGCGCGGCGAGCTCCGGATCGCGCTGGAAATTGGGATCGGCGAGCGGCTTCGGATTCCACGGCGGCGATGCGGGAAGCGCCGCCTTGCCGCCCAGCGCGAAGGTCAGCACGCGGCGCGCCTGCCCGCGATAATCGACCGGATAGGGCCGGAACGCCACGCCCAGCATCGCCTTGGGGCCGGTGAAGCCGGTGATGACCGTAATATATTGGCGGCCGTCGACGCTGTAGCTGATCGGCGGCGCGATCACCGGCGCGCCCGCGTCGAAGCGCCACAGGAGCTTGCCGGTGCGGGTGCGATAGGCGGCGAAAAGGCCGTCGATCCGGCCCTGGAACACCAGCCCGCCGCCCGTCGCCATCACGCCGCCGGCGGCGGGCGAAGGGGTTGCGACCTGCCAGACCTCGCGCCCTGCGACCGGATCCCAGGCGATCAGCGCGCTCGCCGTCTTCGTGTTCGGGCGGCGGTGAAAGGTGATCCGCACGCCATGATCGAGCGCGAAGCCGCCGTTGGGCTGCCAGTTGGCGGCGCTCATCCCCGCCGCGTCGAAGGTGGCGGCGAGCCGGGTGACGGGGATGAAGACGAGATTGGCCTCCGGGCTCGTCGCCATCGGCAGCCAGCCGTGCGCGCCGAGCGGAGACGGGGTGAGCGTGGTCGGCGCGTCGCCGTAGCGGGCATTGTCCGCCTCCACCGGGCGGCCGGTCTTGCGATCGATCCGCTTCGCCCAGCCCGGCCGCGCGAAGGGGCGCGCGGAGAGGAGCTTCCCGTCCGTCCGATCGATCGCATAGAGGAAGCCGTCCGCCGCCGCCGTCAGCAGCACCTTGCGGGGCTTGCCGCCGATGACGAGATCGGCGAGTTCGATATCGGCGGTCGCGCCATAGCCCCATGTTCCGGCGGGCACGAGCTGATAATGCCACTTATAGGCCCCGGTCCGCGCATCGAGCGCGATGATCGAGGAGGTGTAGAGATTGTCCCCCTCTCCGCCGCTGCGGATCGCGTGATTCCAGGGGACGCCCGGCCCGGTTCCGATGAAGACCGTCCCCGTCTCCGGATCATAGGCGATCGCGTTGGAGACGGCGCCGCCGCCGCCATATTGGAGCCAATCCCCGCTCCAGGTCGGCGCGGCCTGCTGCATGGCGGCGTTCTCAGCACCCACGGAAGGATCGCCCGGCACGGTATGGAAGCGCCAGAGCTGGTCGCCCGTGCGCGCGTCATAGGCGGTGACGAGGCCCCGCGCCTTGCCGACGTCGCCGATGCTCGCGCCGATCAGGATCATGCCGTCGATCGCGCGCGGGGCGCTTTCGATGAAGCGCATATCGTTTCGATCGAGCGTGGTCCTGGACCAGACGGGACGGCCGCTTTTCGCGTCGATCGCGATCAGGCGGCCGTCCTGCGTGCCGATATAGATGCGGCCGTTCCAGTAAGCGAGGCCGCGGCTTCCCCAGCCGGCGCGCAGCTTGTCGCCGGCGGCCTGGGTGGCGCGCGGATCGAAGCTCCACAGCTCGCCGCCGGTGCGCGCATCGAGCGCGTGAACGATGCTGTAGCCGGTGACGAAATAGAGCGTGCCCGCCACCTCGATCGGCTGCGTCATCGAATTGCCGACCGGCAGATCGTAAGACCAGACGAGGCCGAGGCGATCGACCGTATCGGAGCTGATCTGATCGAGCGGCGAATAATGCTGCTCGCCCCAGGTGCGGCCGTATCCGGGCCAGTCCCGCCCGTCGCTGCCGTCCGCGAGCTGATCGAGCCAGCCGGGCGGGCCGTTGTCGTCGGGAAGCGCGGCGGCGGTTTGAGATGCCTTGGCCTGGCGCGCGGGCGGCGCGCGCCGATCGTCGCCGCAGCCGCCGAGCAGCGTCAACGCACAGAGAGAAGCGACAAGGCACGGATGCGTGACGGACCGCATCGCCCCTTGTTAGCGCCTGCCCGGCCGCGCGTCCCCCCGATTCGCGCCTCGGTTCACCGTTCGCTGTCGAGCGAAGCCATCTGCGCGGCGGCGTAACGCTCCCCGGCGGCGGAGCCGCGCGGCACCGCGCGTTCGATCGCCGCGAGATCCGCCTCCGAAAGATCGATCCGAAGCGCACCCAGCGATTCGGCGAGCCGGGCGCGGGTTCGCGCTCCGATCAGCGGCACGATATCCGGCCCCTGCGCCAGCACCCAGGCGATCGCGATTTCGGCGACGCTCGCCCCCTTCGCCTCGGCGACGCCGCGCAGCGCCTCCACCAGCGCCAGATTGGCTTCGACATTGCCCGCCTGAAAGCGCGGGCTGTGCGCGCGGAAATCGCCTGCGACCGCGCCGCCGGGGCTCCAATGGCCGCTGATCAGCCCGCGCGAGAGCACGCCATAAGCGGTGACGCCGATGCCGAGTTCCCGGCAGGCGGGCAGGATCGCCTCCTCGATCCCGCGCGAGATCAGCGAATATTCGATCTGAAGATCGACGATCGGATGCACGGCCGCCGCGCGGCGGATCGTCTCGGCCCCCATTTCGGAAAGGCCGATGTGGCGGACATGGCCGGCCCGCACCATCTCGGCGATCGCGCCCACCGTATCCTCGATCGGAACGTTGGGATCGAGCCGCGCGGGCCGATAGATGTCGATATGATCGACGCCGAGGCGCTGGAGCGTGTAAGCGAGGAAATTCTTCACCGCCTTCGGCCGGCCATCGAAGCCCGACCAGCCCGAAACGGGATCGCGCAGCGCCCCGAACTTCACGCTGAGCCGGAAGCTCTCCCGCGGCCGCCCGCGTATCGCCTCCCCGATCAGCATTTCGTTATGACCCATGCCGTAGAAATCGCCGGTGTCGAGCAGGGTGATCCCGGCATCCAGCGCGGCATGGATCGTGGCGATGCTTTCGGCGCGATCGGACGGGCCGTACATGCCCGACATGCCCATGCAGCCGAGCCCGATAGCGGATACGGACGGGCCGCCGCGGCCCAATGCGCGATGCTCCATGGCGCTCTCTCCCTCGCGAAGTTGCGGGCCGGGATAGGAGCCCCGCGCGGGTGAACGCAAGCTAGGGATGCGCTGCGGAGGCGGCCTGGACGACTCCGGACAGGCGGCACATCACGCGATCGCGGCCGGCGCGCTTGGCTTCGTAGAGCGCCTCGTCCGCCGCCTTGTAGAGCGTCTCGAAGCGCGGCCCGGCGCTCCTGTCGCTGACGCCGATGCTGACGGTGACGACGGCGTCCGAGCCCAGCAGCGCGTCATAGCGGCAGGCGGCGAAGCCTTCGCGCACCCGATCGGCGAACTGGAGCAGCGGATGCGGCGCGAGGCCGCTGACGCCGAGCACGAACTCCTCCCCGCCCAGCCGGCCCGCGAAGCAGATCTCGCCCTCCCACTGGCGCAGCCGATCGGCGAGGCGGCAGAGCACCGCGTCGCCGACATCATGGCCGTGGCGATCATTGACCTGCTTGAAATAATCCACGTCGATCAGCAGCAGCCCGAACGACCCGCCGGCCGCCAACGCGCCGTTCGCCGCTTCGATGAAACCCCGGCGGTTGAGCAACCCGGTCAGCGAATCGCGCCGCGCCAGCTCGTCGAGCACGGTCTGCGCGGCGCGGGCGGCGTCCCGCTCGCTGCGCAGATGCGCGAGACGGATGGAAATGGCGATCGAGAGCCACGCGGTCTGGAGCGCGGAAGCCCCCAGCACCGCGATCTGCGAGCCGCCGCCGAACAGATCGCCGTCGATATCGACGAACTGGGTGATAGCCAGCGTCGCCATCGGTATCGCCCAGGCGAGCGCGAAATCGCGCGCTTCCGGGCTGCCGCGCCGCCAGGCAACGCCGATCGAGACGGCCACCGCGACAAGATCGGCGATGGTCAACACGCCCAGCACCGAGCCGATCGGATCGAGCGCCGGCCCCCTGACGAGCGCCGCCGGCACGCCCAGCGCCGCGACCGACCAGCCGAGCGCCAGCACCAGCCTTCGCGACCAGCGCGGCAGCAGGCCCGCGGGCAAGGTCGTCACGGCGCAGGCGGTGGCGCAGGCGATGGCGAGGGTGGCGAGCAGGGTGCAGGTCTCCGCCGCCGCCGTCCCCGCGATGCCGGGCGCAGCCAGCAGCGCGAGCTGGGACCAGATCAGGCCCCAGACCAGCACGCACAGCCCCCAGCCGCCGTGCCAGGCGACGAACTGGCGGCGGATCGCGCCCGCCAGGCACAGGCTGTAGAGCGCGCCCAGCAGCAGCAGGGTCAGCGCCCCGCCGATCAGCGCCGAGGCGAACGAGCTTTCCCGCTCCGCCTCCCCCGACGAGAGCAGGCGCGCGCGCACGAGATGGACGCTGGTGAGACGATCGAAGGCGAGCGTCACCCGATCGAGCGGCGCGCCGCGCACCGGCGCGTCGAAGGCGAGCTGGCCGCCGATCCGCCAATAACCGCCATAATCGCCGCTCCGCACCCCTCCGGCAGGGTGAACCGCGCCGTCGGCATAGGCGAAGGAGACGCGCAGGCGATCGAACCGGGTCTGGTGGATGAGCAGCGTGGCGGGGGCGCCCCTTGGCGCGACGCGATCGATATTCCCGCTCAGCCAGAGCGTGCCGCGCTGGTAGTTCTCCGGCTCGCCGGAGCAGCGATAGGCGGAAAGGGCGGGCGCGGGCGCGCCGGTTGGGGTGACGGCCCAGCACAATGGATGGCCGACGCGCAGCAACACCGGAGCGGCGCCGGCAACGCCTCCGAGCCCCCACAGCAGCAACGCCGCCAGAAGCCACCGCAACCCCGACAGAACCGTCTCTCCCCCGATCGACGACGCCTTGAAGGCCTCATCGTGGAATCCGGGAGGAATTACCACAGGGAAGTGACGAAATACTTATCAGGCGGCAGCGGCAACATTCGAGATGTTGCGATCAGGCTTCCGCCCAGCGGCGAAGCAGGTTGTGATAGAGCCCGGTGAGCTGGACGATGGCGGGATCGCCCTGCCCGCAGCGCGCGGCGAGGCTCTGGATCGCCTGATCCAGCTCGAACAGGCGCCGCCGCGCCTCGCCGTCGCGCACCATGGATTGCACCCAGAAGAAGCAGGCCAGGCGAACGCCGCGCGTCACCGGCTCCACCCGATGCAGGCTGGAGGCGGGATAGAGGATCATGTGCCCGGCCGGCAGCTTCACCGCCTGCGCGCCGAACGCGCCCTCCACCACCAGCTCGCCGCCGTCATAGCTGTTCGGATCGGCAAGGAAGATCGTCGCGGAAAGATCGCTGCGCAAACGATAATCGCCCTTTCCCAGGCGAATGGCGTTATCGACGTGCGTGCCGAACGCCTGCCCTCCGGCATAGCGGTTGAACAGCGGCGGGAAGACCTTGGCGGGCAAGGCCGCGGCGATGAACAGCGGCGTTCTGCCCAGCGCGTCGAGTATGATGCCGCCCGCCTCGCGCGCCGCCGCGCTCTCCTGATCGAGCTGCTCGTTGCGCTTGACCAGCGCGGATTGGTGGCCGGAGGTGGCGTTGCCGTCCACCCACGCCCCCGCCTCGACGATCGAGCGCACGCGGGCGAGCGCGTCGGCGTCGAGCAGATCGGGAATGGCGTTCATCATGGCCGATCACCTCGCTCCTGTCCTTGAGCCTTTGTCGAACATCTGCCCCAATCAGAAGCTGTAGAACAGGCTCGCCGTCACCGAGCGGAGCGCCCCCGGCACGGCCCAGCCGTTGTTGCGGATGCCGGTGAAATAATGGGTGTCGGTGAGGTTCTGCACGTTCACCTGCGCGGTGAGCCGATCGGTGATCGGCATCGAGGCGAACAGGCGGTGCAGCCAGTAAGCGTGCGACATCGGATAATGGCCGCCGATCTTGTGGGCGGGATCGGTGACGATCGCGAAGCGGCCCTGATAGGTGACGCCGTAGCCGAGCTGAAGGCCGAACGGCAGGGTATAGGTGGTGAAGAGGCTTCCCGAATGGGTGGGCGTCTGCTGGAGCGGCCCGCCCGCCTCGGGCGCCGCCGCGATCAGAGCCGCGCAGCCGGGACCGGCCGGATCGGCGACGCAGCGGTCCGGCGCGCCCTGGAGCACCTTGCTCTTGAGGTAGGTATAGTTGGCGAAGATGCTCCACGCGCGGGTGATATTGCCGCTCGCCCCCAGCGCCAGGCCGTCGACGCGGGCGCGGCCGTCCTGGATCTCCAGCGGCGCGCCGTTGGCGGGATCAT
>DASSTK010000234.1:0-2636 GCA_035707945.1 Sphingomonas sp. | reverse complement strand
CGACGCGGCAAGCCATGCCGGGTCCGGCGATGGTGGCGTCCGACGCTTCTTGGGATGTCCCTAGCGCCCGACAGGCAAACCGGGAGCGAACTCCAGATTGAGGCCGCCGATGGTGTGGAACATCAAGCTCGGCTGGTATCGCGTATCGCTCCCGTCGGCGATGCGCAGGTTTTTCAACCGTTCGAGCAGGCGCGGAAAGGCGATCGTCAATTCCTTTCGGGCCAGCATCTGACCAAGGCAGCGATGCACGCTGGGCGCGCCGAAGGCGACATGGCTGCGCGCATTGCGGCGACGAATATCGAAACGGTCCGGGTGCTCGAAACGATCGGGATCCCGATTGCCGCCATCATATCGCAGCAGAAGCGTCGCCCTGGCGGGGATTTCCACCCCTTCCAGCACCAGATCGCGCCGGGCTATGCGCCACATCGAATTGGCCGGCGTCTCATAGCGCAAAATCTCCTCGACCGCATTGTCGATCAGCGAGGGATCGTTGATCAGCGCATGCATCTGATCGGGGTGACGGATGAGTTGAACGAGCCCGCTCATCAGCGTGTTGCGCGTGGTCTCGTTGCCGGCGACGGAGATTTCGTGAGCAAGCGCACCTGCCTCGTCGTCGGTCAGCGGCGCTACGCCGTCCAGCCGCACGCCGACCAAATTGGAAAGAAGATCGTCGCGCGGTTCAAGCCGCCGAGCCTCGATGGTCGTGCGCAGATAGCGCCGAAACTCGAGCATCAACTCGGCGGCGGCGATCTCCTGCTCCAGGGTGCCGACACGGCCGACGATGGTGATCACCGCGTCCGACCATTGCTTCACCTTGTCATATTTGTCGCGCGGCAGGCCCAGGATATCGGCGATGATATAGGTCGGCAGCAGCACCGCGAACTCATTGACGAAATCGCATCGGCCGCGTTCGATGAACCCGTCGATCAACTCATCGACCAAGGCCTCGATCACCGGCGTCAGGTGCGACACGCGGCCGGTCGCGAACACGGCGTTGACCAATGCGCGATAGCGTTTGTGCTCAGGATCGTCGGTCGTCAGCAGCAGGTTGATCCGCATCTTCTCCTGCGCCAAAATCTCGGCGACTTCGGAATGCATGTTGCCTGCGGCGAACAGATGCACGAAATCGTTGGAGAAATCCTCGGTGCGCCGGGCGACCTGTTCGATCGTCGCAAGTCTGGTGACGACGAAGATCTCCCGTCCGCTGGGATCGACGGTTCGGGCGACCGGCCTATCCCGCCGCATTTCCGCCATCCATTCGAAGGGATGGGCGAGCACGTCGAGATCGTAGAAGCGGCTGGGGTCGGCATGCCTGGTCATGGGCGTTTCCAAGGAGTCAGATGGTGGTCAGCAATTCATGGAGTTGCTGCTGGGTGAGAAAGCGATCCGCATAGGCCTTGCGGGCGCGCGCTTCCTCGGCGGCGCCGGCGGCATCCGGATCGGCAACCTGCTCGGCGCGCAATCGCGCGATGCGGGGCTTCCAGCAGCCAATCTCAACCTCACGGGCCTGGGATGCGAGATCGGCATGGGAACCGGAGCCGGACTGATCGCTCCATGACCGCACGGCGGCCGTCCGGTCGATCACGCCATAAACCGCCACCAGCGGAAAACCGAGCGGCTCCGGCAGCGATTGCTCCTCATGCAAAGAGAAGAGGCCGACGCTTCCAAAGCCTGCGAGGCCCAGCACGGCGGGCGCATGCGCCGCCTCGAACCAGCGCATGAATCTCTGTTCGTCTCCCGCCCGGGGCAGGATCAGCGCGGTCATTACGCTCTCGCCGCGACGGAAACCAGCCTCCCGCGTCCAGCCGTGGGAGAGGAAGACGGGCCTGAAGAAAAAATCGCGCAGCGCCGTGAAGGAGCAATCCGCGGTGATCTCCATCAGCGGCGTGCCGGCGCGTGCGCTGTGGCCGGCGACGGACTTGGCCGCGCTCTCCCATTCGTAGATGGTGTGGGCGAAATAGCCCGGATCGACCTTCGCGCCGCCGATCACCGGCTGCTCGTCAGCCGTGATGAAGCGTTGCGTGGCGATGGCCCCGTCGAGCCGCATCGCGTCACGGATATGAATGTTGGTGTACCAATCATCATAGCTGTCCCGGCGCCCCTCGCGAGGATTTTGGAATACGACCAGGATGCTTTCCAGCTCGCCATAAGCGCGCATGATGCTGTCCTCTTTCAGGCTGGGATGCCGGCGGCATTCTTCTCCATAAAGGCGAGCGAACGGTAGCGTTCGAGATGAACGTCCGCTCCGCCGAAGGTTCGCGCGATGACGTAGAGGCGGCGGTAATAATGGCCGATCGCATGCTCCTCGGTGACGCCGATGCCGCCGTGAAGCTGGATCGCCTGCCCGCCGACGATCGCCGCGGCATCCGCGATCTGCACCTTCGCGGCGGAGACGCCCAGAGCGCGGGGGCGCGGGTCGTCCTGCGCCAGCGCCGCAAGGGCCTGATAGAGCATGGAGCGGGACAGCTCGGCTTCGATCACCATATCCGCCATGCGGTGCTGGAGCGCCTGGAAATCGCCGATCGCGACGCCGAACTGCTTCCGGGTGCGCAGATAATCGCGCGTCATCCAGAGCGCGGCGTCCATCGCGCCGACCGCCTCCGCGCACACCGCAACCGCGCCATGATCGAGCGCAC
>DASSTK010000233.1:0-9436 GCA_035707945.1 Sphingomonas sp. | reverse complement strand
GATGCTGATCGGCGCGTCGTAATAACGCTCGCCGTTGACCCGGGTGAACAGCAGGCGCAGCGGCGTGCGCGTTTCGGGGCGGAGAATCGCGGACACGCCGCTCGCCACGGCCGCGGCGGGGCGAGCCCGAGCCACCCCAGCAGCCTGCGTCGATTCAAACGACCATCCATCGGCCTTCTCCCTTTTTCACGCGGGAGGGGCCTGCCTTCTCCCTGCGACACGGGCGGTCGCAGGGCGGCCGCCGATTACTTCACCCGTTCGACCTGCTCGAACTCCAGCTCCACCGGGGTAGCGCGGCCGAAGATGGAGACGGAGACCTTCACGCGGCCGCGATCGAAATCCAGCTCCTCGACCAGGCCGTTGAAGCTGGCGAAGGGGCCTTCCAGCACCTTCACCTGGTCGCCGATGTCGAAATCGACCTTGATCTTCTGCTTGGGCGCTTGCGCGGCGGCTTCCTCACGGGTGTTGAGGATGCGCGCGGCCTCGGCCTCGCTGATCGGCTGGGGCTTGCCGCTCGCGCCCAGGAAGCCCGTCACCTTCGGCGTGTTGCGGACGAGGTGATACACGTCGTCGTTCATGGCGAGCTTCGCCAGCACATAGCCGGGGAAGAACTTGCGGTCCGACGTGACCTTCTTGCCGCGGCGAACTTCCGTCACCTTCTCGGTCGGCACCTCGACCGCTTCCACGAGCTGCTCCAGCCCGAGCCGCGCGGCGTCGGCGAGGATCTGCTCCTTCACCTTGTTCTCGAAGCCCGAATAGGCGTGGATGATGTACCAGCGCGACATGAGTGTGGTTGCGTCCCTCGAAAGTCTCAGATCAGCGACAGCAGGAATTGCGTCGCGGCGTTGAAGGCCGAATCGAGCGCCAGGAAGAACAGGCCCAGCGCCGTCGTCATGATGATCACCATGATCGCGGTCATCATCGTCTGCTTGCGGGTCGGCCAGACGACCTTGCTCGTCTCTGCCTTCACCTGGTTGATGAACTCGGGGGTCGAGCGGATGAAGCCCATGATCCCGCCGCCGTTCGCCGTCTTTCCCGCCACGCTTCGCCTTCCTGTCGTGAGGCCCCGTCACCCGAATCTGGCAGGAGTGGAGGGACTCGAACCCCCGGCCCTCGGTTTTGGAGACCGATGCTCTACCAACTGAGCTACACTCCTCCGGAGCCCGGCCCCCATAGCGGGCGGCGAAAGGCTGCGCAAGAAGCAGGTGCGGCGCGCGCGGAGACGCTCAGGCGACGCGGCGATCGCCGTCCCGCGCGGCAAGCGCGCGGGCGGCGGCGGCGTCGATCGGCTGGCCGACCTGCCAGCCCTGGATATGCCGGCATCCAAGCCCGCGCATCCGCTCATATTCGGTGCGCGTCTCCGCGCCTTCGGCGATCGTCGTCATGCCCAGACTCTCCGCCATCGCCACCACCGCGCGCACGATCGCGATGCTCTCGGCGGCGTTGCCGGTGGCGCCGCGCACGAAGCTGCGGTCGATCTTGACGGTGGAGAAGCGGCCCTTGCGCAGATAGCCGAGCGAGGAACGGCCGGTGCCGAAATCATCGAGCGCGATGCGCACGCCGAGCGCCAGCACCTTGTCCACCATCGTCGCGGCCGCCTCGCCGTCCTTGACGAACACCTCCTCGGCGATCTCCAGCTCGAGCCGCCGGGCGGCGAGCCCGCTGTGCGACAAGGCCGAGACGATGGTGGCGGGAAGCTGCGGATCGCGAAGCTGGGCGGGGGCCATGTTGATCGCCACCCGCACGTCGCCCGGCCAGCTCGCCGCGTCCCGGCACGCGGTATGGAGCACCCAATCGCCGATCCGCCCGATCAGCCGCGCCTCCTCCGCGATCGGTACGAACACCTCGGGGGAGACGGCGCCGAGCTCCGGATGGCTCCAGCGCAGCAGCGCCTCGAACGCCGCCACCCCGCCCTGGGCGGCATCGACGATCGGCTGATAGACAAGGCGCATCTCGCCCCGCTCCAGCGCGTCGCGCAGCGCGATCTCGATGCGGCGGCGCTGCTCGGCATGGGCGTGGAGCTGCGGCTCGTAGCGGCGGTGGACGCCGCGCCCGTCGTCCTTGGCGCGATAGAGCGCGAGATCGGCATTCCGCAGCATGGTCTCGACCACGCGCCCGTCGCGCGGCGATGTCGCCGAGCCGACGCTCGCGCCGATATGGAGGCGGTGATCCTCGATCTCGTAGGGCGCGCTCAGCACCGCGACGATCCGTTCGGCGAGGCCTTCGGTCCGGTCGCGATTCGAGGCGTCTGGAATCACGACCGCAAACTCGTCGCCGCCCAGCCGCCCGCATACGTCGCCCGGCCCGACCAGGTTGGTGAGCCGCCGCGCCACCTCAATCAGCAGCTTGTCGCCGATGGGATGGCCGAGCGTATCGTTGATCTGCTTGAATCGATCGAGATCGATCAGCATGAGAGTGGAGCGCCGCCCGGCATGATGGCTTTCGAGCAGCGCCTGCCCCAGCGCCTCGATGACATGCGCGCGGTTGGCGAGGCCGGTAAGCGCATCGTAGCGCGCCATGCGGTCGATCCGCTCGACCGAGCGGTAATGCTCGGTCACGTCGGTGCCCACGCCCCAGAAGCCGATCAGCGCGCCGCGCTCGTCACGCCTTGGCGTGGCGGAGAGCGACCACCAACGCTGCTCGCCGGCGATGGCGACGGGCACGGTCAGATCGCGGAAGCTCTCGCGCAGGCGAAGCCGTTCGGCCAGGGTGCGGATCGCGGGCGCGATATCGCCGCTCTCCCAATCCTCCCCCGCCAGCATCGCGAGCAACGGCTTGCCCTCGATCGCGACGACGGACTTGCCGAACTGGCGGGCGAGCCTGGGCGTGACCTCGACCAGGCATTTGGCGGCGTCGGTCCGCCACAACCAGTCCGCGCCCGAATCCTCGAACTCGCGGAGAAGAAGGCTGATGACCTCCTCCTTCTCGCCCAGCGTCTGCTCGACCGCGATCCGCCTCAGCAGCGCGCGCGCGTTGATGGCGAGCGCGGCGGTGGTGGCGCCGGTGAACAGCAATGCGATCGCCGCCAGGCCGAAATTGTGGCCGGTCGCGATCGCGCCGGTCGCCGCGCCGCCGACGATCAGGCCGAACAGCGCGCCTGCGGCCGGCGTGGTGGCGAGCAGCACCGTGCTCGCCGCCAGCAACGATCCGCACAGCGCGACCAGCATGAAAGAAGTAGGGCTCGTCACCACGCCGGTGAACAAGGCCAGCGCCACCCCCCAACCGGCGGCGTAGAGCAACGCGCCCACCATATCCGAAGAGGCGGAACGCAGATCCCTTTCCCGCCATATCGTAAGCGCCAGCACGGCCGAAAGCGCGAGCAGGGCGATCAGCCAGGGCAGCACCGATCGCGCGCTCAGGCCGTTGTCGAGCAGCAGCAGGGAGGCGAAGGCGGAGGCGATCGCCTGAAGGCCGAGCCAGATCAGCCGCCGGGGTCGCCCGGCCGCCCGGCGCGCCGCCAGCAGCGCCTCGTCGTCCTCGCCCCCGCGCAACCGGAAAGTCAGCGCCCAATCGGGGCGCGCGTGCGACGCCGAGCGCGCGGAGGAAGGAAGTGCAGCCACATCCCCGTCCCTAGCCCCCATCCCTTACCGACCCGTAAGCGCCGGACCCTCCGCAAAGGATTTAATCCGTTTCGGATCGTTTTTTGACAGGCGCGGGCGCAGGCGGATCGGGATATATCTCAGCCTTCCGTCAGCGCCGCCCGGATCTTGGCCGCCACTTTTTCCAACGCGGCCGGAGGGGCTGGGGGATCGGCATAGGTGGGGTGCGCGAGCGCCACGCCCTGATACACCGGCGTCACATGCAGGTGGAAATGGAACACCGTCTGCCCCGCCGCCTCGCCGCTGTTGGCGCGGATGAAGATGCCGGCGGGGTGGAGCGCCCTGGCCTGTGCCCTGGCGATACGCTGCGCCACCTTCATCAGATGGGCGAGCACGTCCGGCGGAATGTCCATCAGATTGCGGTAATGCCCCGTCGGGATCACCAGCAGATCGCCCGGCGCCAGCGGATGGATGTTCATGAAGGCGAGCACCTCGCGGTCCTCATAGACCTTCACCGCCTTCAGCCGCCCGTCGAGTATCTTGGCGAAGGCATTGTCTGCATAACGGCCGTAGAGCCCCGTCGCCGTATCCGGCGCGGAGCCGGGCGCGACCTCCGCCATTGCCGGCGTGAAGGCGAGCAGCGCCAGTGCGGCGAGAACTGTGCGGATCATCGCGTCGGGACCGGCTCGTCGCCGGAATAATCATAGAAACCCCGGCCCGACTTGCGGCCCAGCCAGCCCGCCTCGACATATTTGACGAGCAAAGGCGCGGGGCGGAACTTGGGATCGCCGGTGCCGTGGAACAGCACGCGCGTGATCTCCAGGCAGGTGTCGAGCCCGATGAAGTCGGCCAAGGTCAGCGGCCCCATCGGATGGTTGAGGCCGAGGCTGACGGCGGTGTCGATATCCCGCACGTTCGCCACGCCCTCGCCCAGCGCGAAGATCGCTTCGTTGAGCATCGGCATCAGCACGCGGTTGACGATGAAGCCCGGCGCATCGTTGGCGTGGACCACTTCCTTGCCGAGTTTCCTGGCGAAAGCCTCGACGCGGGCTACCGTCTCGTCCGAGGTGGCGAGGCCCCGGATCAACTCGATCGGCCGCATCACCGGCACGGGGTTGAAGAAATGCACGCCCATGAAACGGGCGGGATCGGGCGAGGCCTGCGCCAGACGGGTGATGGGAATGGAGGAGGTGTTGGTGGCGAGGATCGCGTCCGCGCCCATCACCTTCCCCACTTCGGCGAAGATGACGCGCTTGATCTCCTCGCGCTCGGTCGCCGCCTCGATCACGATCATGGCGTCGGCGAAGGGGGCGTAATCGCCCGCCGTCTCGATCCGCCCGATCGCCGCTTCCGCTTCATCGGCCGCGAGCTTGCCCTTCTCCACCGCCGATCGCATCCTCTTGGCGATCCCGGCCTTGCCCTTCTCCGCGATCGCCCGCTCGCGATCGGAGAGCAGCACGCGATAGCCGCTCTGCGCCGCGACATGCGCGATGCCGGCCCCCATCTGCCCCGCGCCGATCACGCCCACCGTTTCCATGTCGTCCCTCCGTTGCGTTCGCCGCCCGCCTAGCGCCGAAGCGCCGGGAGGGCTAGGCTGCATCCCATGATACCGCTGCTGATCGCGCTCGCCGCCGCCGCTCCGCCGCTCGCCCCACCCGCGCCGCAACCGGCCGAGGTCAAGGTCTTCGGAGATTGGGCCGTCGCCTGCGACAACGGCCTGCGCTGCGAGGCGGTGTCGCTGACGCCGGGCGACAACAATATCGGCCCGCTGAACATGATGCTGACGCGCGATCCGGGGCCGAACGGGGCGATTTCCATCGAGATCAAATCCTCGCAGGGCATCGCCGGCCCGGCGAAGCTAAAGCTGGACGGCAAGCAGGTGGCGGAAGGGCGGCTCGGCCCTCTCGGCAATCTGTTCCTGAACGGCGCGGCCGCCATGCCGCTGGCCGAGGGCCTCGCCGACGCCGGGCGGCTGACGGTGACGGGGATCGGCGGCACCGGCCTCGGCTCCATCTCGATGAAGGGCAGCGGGGCGGCGATGCGCTATATCGACGCCGAGCAGGGCCGCGCCGGCGGCATGACCGCGCTCGCCGCCAAAGGGCCGGCTCCGGCCGGCATGGTCCCGCCGCCCCCGCCGCTCCCTGTGATTTACGCCCCGCCGCCGGTCCGCGACGTCGCGCCGCCGCTGCCCCCCGCCATGCTGGCCGCGATGCGGCAGCGGAACGGTTGCGACATCCAGACGGCCGCGCCGGACACCACCGCCGCTTATACGCTCGACGGCCGCGATACGCTGGTGCTGCTGTTCTGCGGCAGCGGGGCCTATAACGCGACCTCGGCGCCGCTGATCGTCTCGGGCGGCGCGGTCCGCCCGGCTGCGTTCGACGTGCCGGTCAATTCCGGCGATCCGGGCGCGCCGACCATGCTGATGAACCCCGAATGGGATCGGCGCACCGGCATCCTCACCACCCGCGCGCTCGGGCGCGGTCTGGGCGACTGCGGAGTCAAGCAGCAATTCGTGTGGGACGGCGAACGCTTCCGCCTGATCGAGCAGGAGGAAATGGGCGAGTGCCGCGGCGCCATCGCCTGGCCGACCACCTGGCGGGCGACGGTGCGACGCTGATAGCGCAATCTAAGCAGCAAAACGAGAAAGACCGCCGGGGCGGAGCTTGCCCCGGCGGCCTCGCATGGTCAGCGGCCGGAAGGTCCGGCCCGGGAGACCTTGGCCCCGCTAAAGCCCGAAGGGTTTAGCGCAGCATCTCCCGAACGGACTGAACCGACCTCTCGGCTGAACCATGAGACATCGGATCACCTCCTTTCGCCAGTTGATGGGAAGGGCAGGATGAATCATCGGACTCGCCGATGCAAGAGGTAACTCGGCCTCTCTTCAGGAACGGCAATCCTGGATCACCCGCGCCGCCTCCGGCCAGGCGGGGACGATGATCTTCGTCCCTCCCGCTTCCACCATGAAGCGGCCGCGGCTGAAGGCGAGCTTGTCGAGATTGGGATCGCGCGCCGCCGCCTGCGCGATGATCGAAGGCGGCGCTCCCGCGCCGTTCGCCGCGCCATAGACGAAGCCTCCGAACGAGGTGGTGAAGCGCATCGCCGCGGGCTCGCCGGCGGCGAGCGATCCGGCGAGCGAGAAGATCACCCGCCGGGTGGCGGGATCGCAACGCAGCGCGAATATCGCCGCCCGCCCCGGCTCGCCATATTGCGACATGGAGGTTCGCCCCTCGCCGCCGAGATAAGCCCAGCGCCCGGGGGTGAGCGGCACATCGCGCCAGTCCCCCTGCTGCGGCGGCGCGGGCAATGCGGGCGCGGAGATGGCGGGGGCGGGCGCCGGCTGCGGCGGCGGCGCGGGCTGTTCGGCGACGCACGCCGCCAGCATGATGAGCGGCGTCAATCCCGACAACTTGCGCATGCACACTCCCCTTTACGCGCCCGACATGCAGGAATGGATCACGAGAGGGAAGTCCCCTCCACCTTGCGCGGGTCACGACTGAACGAAGATAGGGCCTCTGACTCCCACTCCCTCGAGGGAATGGGCTTAGGACATCACCGCCCCCGCCGCCCCATGCCCGTCTTGCGGGTCTTGCCGTATTTGCCCTGGCGGGTGCCGGGCTTGCCCAGCGTCGAGTTGCCGCGCGGGGCGGCGCGGTGTTCCTCGGCAGGCAGGCCCAGTTCCTCCTGCTCCAGCTTGCGGATTTCATCGCGCAACCGCCCGGCTTCCTCGAACTCCAGATCGGCGGTCGCCGCGCGCATCCGCTTTTCCAGGTCCTCGATGTAAGCGCGCAGATTATGGCCGACCATGTGCGGCCGCTCCTCGATGCCCGTCTCCACCGTCACCTGATCGCGCGAGGCCAGGTGGCCGACGATATCGGTGATGTTGCGCTTGATCGTGGCGGGCGTGATGCCGTGTTCGAGGTTATAAGCCTCCTGCTTCTCACGCCGCCGTCCGGTTTCGGCCATCGCCCGCTCCATCGAGCCGGTGATGTGATCGGCGTAGAGGATCACCCGCCCGTCGGCGTTGCGCGCGGCCCGCCCGATGGTCTGGATCAGCGAGGTTTCGGAGCGCAGGAAACCTTCCTTGTCCGCGTCCAGAATGGCGACCAGCCCGCATTCGGGGATATCGAGCCCCTCGCGCAGCAGGTTGATGCCGACCAGCACGTCATAGACGCCGAGCCTCAGATCCCGGATCAGCTCGATCCGCTCCAGCGTCTCCACGTCCGAGTGCATGTAGCGGACCTTCAATCCCGCCTCGTGCATATATTCGGTCAGATCCTCGGCCATGCGCTTGGTCAGCGTGGTGACGAGGGTGCGGTAGCCCGCCTTCGCCACCTCCCGGCATTCCTGCACCAGATCGTCCACCTGATGCTCGACCGGGCGGACCTCGACCGGCGGGTCGATCAACCCCGTCGGGCGGATCACCTGCTCGGTGAACACGCCGCCCGCCTGCTCCATCTCCCAGGGACCGGGCGTCGCGGAGACGGCGATGGTCTGCGGGCGCATCGCGTCCCACTCGTTGAAGCGCAACGGCCGGTTGTCGATGCAGGAGGGCAGGCGGAAGCCATATTCGGCCAGCGTGATCTTCCGCCGATGGTCGCCGCGCGCCATGCCGCCCACCTGCGGCACGGTCTGGTGGCTCTCGTCCACGAACAGCAGCGCGTTCTCGGGCAGATATTCGAACAGGGTGGGCGGCGGCTCGCCGGGCAGGCGGCCGGTCAGGAAGCGGCTGTAATTCTCGATTCCGGCGCAGGAGCCGGTGGCCGCGATCATCTCCAGATCGAAATGGGTGCGCTGCTCCAGCCGCTGCGCTTCCAGCAGCCGGCCTTCGCCCTGCAATTCCTTCAGCCGCTCGCCCAGCTCATGCCGGATCGCCTCGGTCGCCTGCTTCAAGGTCGGGCCAGGCGTCACATAATGCGAGTTGGCGTAAACCTTCACATAATCGAGGTTCGCCACCTTCTTGCCGGTCAGCGGATCGAACTCCGTGATCTCCTCGATCTCGTCGCCGAAGAAGCTGAACCGCCAGGCGGTGTCCTCATAGTGCGATGGGAACAGCTCCAGGCTGTCGCCGCGCACCCGGAAGGCGCCGCGCGCGAAGGCGGCGTCGTTGCGCTTGTATTGCAGCGCCACCAGCTTGCGGATCAGTTCGCGCTGATCGACCGTCTGTCCCTTCTTGAGCGCGAAGGTCATCGCCGAATAGGTCTCGACCGAGCCGATGCCGTAGAGGCAGGAAACCGAAGCCACGATCAGCACATCGTCGCGCTCTAGCAGCGATCGGGTGGCGCTATGCCGCATCCGGTCGATCGCCTCGTTTACCGAGCTTTCCTTCTCGATATAGGTGTCGGATCGGGGCACATAGGCTTCGGGCTGGTAATAATCATAATAGCTGACGAAGAACTCGACCGCGTTTTCCGGAAAGAACTGCTTGAACTCGCCGTAGAGCTGGGCGGCGAGGATCTTGTTGGGGGCCAGCACCAGCGCGGGGCGCTGCAATTGCTCCACCACCTTGGCCATGGTGAAGGTCTTGCCCGATCCGGTGACGCCCAGCAGCACCTGCGTCCGCTCGCCCGACTGCGCAGCCTCGACCAGCTCGGCGATCGCGCCCGGCTGATCGCCGGAGGGCTGATATTCGGAGACGAGCCGGAAGGGTTTGCCGCCTTCCGATTTCTCCGGCCGCTCGGGCCGGTGCGGCGTGAAGATCGGCCCCTCGGGCTCGGCGAGGCTGGTGCGGATGGCGATCGGCATGGGCCGAATATGGGCGGAACGAAGCAGGACCGCAATGTCTCGAAAAAGGCCCTCTCCCGCAAGCGGGAGAGGGCTCGTGAGTCGCCTCAGAAATGCACGCCGAAGCCGGCCAGAACCTGATTGCGGTCGAAGCGCAGGCTGGTGTTGGACAT
>DASSTK010000232.1:0-5726 GCA_035707945.1 Sphingomonas sp. | reverse complement strand
ATTCGAAGCCGTAGGGATCGTAGCGGCCGTTGATGAACAGCTCGGCCTGCGCGGCTCCGGTGCAGACCTGCCCATCAGGCGTGTGCGTCGTCACCCGGACGAGATATTCCGGTCCCTGAACCTTCTGCCCGCGCTCCGTGCCCGTGCCTTCGCCGAAGGTGGTGGCGGCCTGCTCGCCTCTGATCGCATAAGGTGTGTAATCGAACGGCTGGATCGAGAAATCGAACTCATCCCACTCGATCGCGAGTTCCTCGGAACCGTGATAGGTGAAGAAGTTGCCGCCGTCCTTCCAGCTTCCGGGGTGATAGCCCATCGTCTGCACGACCCAGGGCATGCCGATCGCCTCGAATTCCTGACGCCATTTCCCGCCACGCTCATCCTCGAGATGCCAGACGGCTCTCTTGAGGATGCGCGTGCCGGGCAGGAACTCGATTTCATGACGGCCGGAAACCAGTTCGATCGATTCTTCCCCCCAGCCTTTGAAAATGCGGCCGCCGAAGGGCGTGCCGAATACGTCGTTCATCTTCGTTTGCAGGCCTTCGGCCGTCTCATGGACGTGGAAAAACCCCGAATAGGGTTCCGTACGGAAGCAGTTCCACCAGCGCATCGCGCGCTTCGGCCCGCCGTCGTCGCGGCGCGGCGGCAACAGCGAGGGAACTGGCGAGAGAGGCGGCCGCTCGGCATAAAGGCCCCAGCTATGATCGCGTGCGGCGGACCAGCTTTTCTCCTTCACCTCCCAGCGCTTACCTCTCAGATCGATCCAGCCGTTCGCCTTGCCCGGTTGCGAATAGCGCGTCTGGTCGGTGGTAAGGCGGCCGCGATGCGTGGCGCTGTGATGATCCTCGAGAAAGGCGGGTGACGTGCCCTCCCACATCAGATCGAAGGTCATGCCGGAATCATTCTCGGCCAGGGAGAGACGGATGCGTTTCAACGGCTCGACGAACTCGACACGCCAGGGCCCGATCGCGATCTCGAAATTGTCGCGCCACACCCGGTTGAAACGCAGCGTGACCTGCCGACCGGCGACATTGAGCAAGGCATAGCCGCCGAACATGTCGCTGTTGGGGTTCACACGCGCGCCGGTGGCGAGGAACACGCGGTCATCCGGACTGAACACGCCGAAATAATAGCCGTCGTCCCAGTTATAGTCGGTCGAAGGAACGAAGCTGAAGGGATGTGGCGCCTGATGCACCGGAAACTCGTCGAAGGGGGTCAGCAGCGGCATCGTTTTTGTTCCTCTCCAGCTTTTGATTATTTTGTCTTCTCCGGGCGCGAGAGACTCAGGCCGCGTCGATCGAATCGAGATCGTCGATCGCGATCGCCAGGCGGCCGAGGAAGATGTTGGTGGTGCCCAGCGGCTGCATGTCAGGCATCGCCGCGGATGGCGTCAGCGTCATCGTCCACCAGGCGAGCGCCGAAAGAAGTTGCGCGCGATAGGCCGTCCAGGCCTCGTCGAAATCAAGTTTGGGGCCACCCTTGGCGTGGAACGCATCAAGGTAGAAGCGCAACAGGTTCTGCTCCATCGCGCGCCGATCCTCCACGCTCAGCGCCGTCGCCACCGCATAGGCGACGTCCCGCGCCCAATGGCCGCGACCGACGCACTGCCAATCCCCCAGACCCATCCCGCCGGCCGGCCGCCGATACCAGTTCTTCAGGTGGACATCGCCGTGAGTAATGGTTTCTGGCCGGGTCGCCTGCCATTCCACCGAGCGCACCGTCGCATCCCAGATCTCGTCGCGTCGCGCGAACAGACGCGCGGGGATCAGGCTCTCCGCCGCGATCACGCCATTTTCGCAGCAGCTCTTGAAATCATGCTGCTCATCAAGCTTTCGGAAGCGGCGGTGGAAGGCAAACAGATCGGCGAGGTCGCCGCGCAACCGGCGGCTGTTGTAGAAGCTGCCATGAAGCGCCGCCAACAGGTGCAACTGGCCTTCAACCGACTCGCGGGTCGAGACGCTGCGCTCGTCGCAGAAGCGCACATCGTGGCCCATGTCCCTGAGCATCACCATCGAGGCATAGCTTTCAGGATCATAGGCGGCGAACAGTGCTTCGGGCGCGTCGATGGCCGCATCCGGGCGAATGCGGTTATAGAAGCTCACCTCGCTGAACACGGCGGAGGTGGAAAGCAGGATGCGGTTCACCAGATCGACCGTCGCCTTGCAGAACACAGAGGAGGGCAAGCCGGCGCTCTGCCCGACGGCATTGTAGTCAATGAAGATGCGGCGGCGATTGGAGGTGCCGTTGTCGATCGCATCGAGCCGATGGGAGACCACCTCCGCGCCCGGCACATCCCCGCACAAAACCGCCGTCAGCCACTCCGGCGTAATCGATTCGTAGAAAGGGGGGATTTCGCCGGCGGTGCGCACCTTGCTCTGCTCGGCGACATCACGCTCGTAAGCCGCCGTGATCCGCGCCGCACAGCCTTGCTCTTCCAGCACATCGGCCATGGCTCTCTCCATACTCCCGATCGTCAGGGGGGACGGTGGCATAGCGGCGGCCATGCCGCAAGTGATGCACTTGCATATAGTATCTATGCGGACGTATGAATCCGGCAGAGCCGGTCACCAAACGGAGAAGACGGATGGCGGAGATGGAGTTGATGCAGGATTTCTCGGATCCCGCCGTCCTCGCCTATCCCCATGATCTGCTGGCGACGCTACGCGCCACCCGGCCCGTATGCCCCGTGCGCGATCCGCGCGGATCGACCATCTACCTGGTGACGAGCGCCGCATTGATCGACGAGGCGACCAAGCGCACCGAAGACTTCTCCAGCCATTTCGCGCATCTGCTGGTCGCCGGGGATATCGCCAATCCCAAGGTCGCCGAGATCCTGTCGCAGGAGCCGAGCACGTCGGGTCTGCTGCTGACCAGCGACGATCCCGATCACAAGCGTTACCGCGCATTGGTCAATCAGGTGTTCGCGCAAGGCCGCGTCGCCAATCTCGCGCCCACGATCGAGGGCATCGCCGACGAACTGATCGACGCCATGGTCGCCAAGGGTCACGCCGATTTCGTCAATGATTTCGCGGTGCTCCTGCCCACCTATGTGATCGCGGACATCCTCGGCCTGTCGCGCAAGGATTGGCATCTGGTGCGCACCTGGTCGGATAGCGTGATCCGCATCGTCAGCCGCATGGGCACGCCCGAGGAGGAGATCGCCGCCGCGCACGACGTCATCGCCTTCCGCCGCTTCATCCGGGAAACGGTGGAGGCCCGCCGTCGCGAGCCCCAGGATGATCTGATCTCCAATCTCGTCAGCGTCCGTCTCGACGGGCTGGAGCCGCTCACCGATCAGGAAGCCGCCGATCTCACCTTCGAGATTTCGGTGGCCGGCAATGAAACGACGCGCAACACGCTGATGAGCGGGCTGGCCCAGTTGCTGCGCCACCCTGACCAGCTCGAGGCGCTGCGCGACGATACGAGCCTCCTCGCCAATGCGATCGAGGAATTGCTGCGTTACGAGACGCCTGCCACCTCGATGTGGCGGATCGCGGCGCATGACACGGAACTCGGCGGCGTATCGATTCCCGAAGGGGCCGAGCTGCTGCTGCGCTACGATGCCGCCAATCGGGATCCCGCGCGGTTCGCCGATCCGGACTCCTTTGATATTCGTCGCAAGAACGCACGCATGCACGTCGCTTTCGGCGCGCCGGGGGTGCATCGCTGCCTCGGGCAGATGCTGGCGCGCAAGGAACTGATGATCGCGCTTCCCAGGCTGCTGGCTCGGCTACGCAACATCCGCATCATCGGCGACAGCGACACAGCCTATTGGCCGGGCCTGCTCCATCGCGGCATCGGCTCCCTGCACATCGCCTTCGACGACGTCGCCCGAGACGGCTGAGCGAAAGATCAGCCTTTTGGCCCAGCGGCGCCGAGCCAGCCGACGAAGCGCGACTCGGGGTTCGCCCATTCCATCGTCGCAAAGCGGCGACGGATCAGCCAGAGATCGCCGACCTTGCAATATTCGTCGTCGTAGCGGCCGGTATGATCGAGCCCCTTCTCGGTGATCACCATCAGGTAAACCGTCGCCCTGGCGCGGTCGCCCTCTATCGGTTCGATCATGATCGAGGTGATGTTATGCCGCTGGAAATTGCCGGGCTCGTACGCGCGACGCTTCTCCGCGCCCGCACGCATCGCAGCGATGATCGCGTCGACGCCCTGCAGCATGCCCCCACCCTGGACCTCCATCACAGCATCGGGATGGAAGACGTCGCGATGCCGATCATAATCGGCCGTATCGGCGTTGCGGTTATAGAGTTCGATCGTCCATCGGATCGCCTCGCGGGCGAGCATCTCCTCGATCGTCATGGCTGTTTTCCCGATCCGCGAGGCGCGTAAGGCGCATCGCTCGCGAAGACGAGCTTTTCGTCGACAACGGCCGCAGCCAGTCCAGCGACGATTTCCGGAAAATCTTCATGCGCCCTCAAGGCGTCCACCGCGCGAAAATAGGCATCGGCGTCGGCCATCTCCCAGACATGGACGACCGTATTGAGACGGCCGACATCCTGAAACATGGCGTGCAGCATCCGCACTCCGTTCGCCTCCATCAACGCGCGTACTTTCGGCGCCACTTCGAAGAACCTGGCGACGCCGGCGTAGGAAAGTTCGAGCGTTGCGATCAGGTACATGGCGATCTCCGAAAGGAAGCGGGACGAACAGGCTTCAGGCGGCAGTCATTCCGGAGTCGAGCAATACCTTGCGGATCACTCCACGCTGCACCTTTCCGGATGCGGTGCGCGGCAGCACGACACCGATCTCTATGCGGCGCGGAATCTTGTACGCGGCGAGGCATGTGCGCGCGTAAACGATCAATTCGTCCTGCGTGGCAGTCTGGCCCGGCTTGAGCTCCACGGCGGCGGTGACGCCCTCGCCCCATTTCGGATGCGGCAGGCCGAACACGGCGACATCCTGCACCGCCGGATGATCGCGCAGCGCCGCCTCCACCTCGGCCGGATAAACATTCTCGCCGCCCGAAACGATCATGTCCTTGATCCGGTCGGTAAGGAACAGGAAGCCTTCCGCATCGATCCGGCCGCCGTCGCCGGAGCGATACCAGCCGTCCTGGAGCGCTTCGGCGGTCGCCTCGGGTTTTTTCCAATATTCAAGCAGCAAGCTCGGCCCCCTCACCCAGATCTCCCCAGGTTCATCGGCGGCGAGCAGGCTCTTGTCGGGGCCGCGTATCTCGATCTCGAATCCGGGTAGCGGCTGGCCGACCGAACGCAGCAGCCGGGGCCGCGAACTGTCATGAAAGACGGGGCCAAGGATCGTGATCGAACCAGTAACCTCGGTCATCCCGTAATATTGCAGGAACTTGCAGCCGAACTTGTCGACCGAGCGATCGAGCAAGGCCGGGTCCATCGAGGCGGCGCCGTAATGGATGCCGCGCAACGTCGGCACGCGGACATTGCGCGCATCCATCTCGCCAATCAGCCCGCGCACCAGCAGCGGCACCAGAAAGGTGCGGGTGATGCCGAAGGCGAGGCACTGATCGAGCAGCCCGGCCGGGCTGGCGTCGTTGGTGAGGATCGTGGTCTGGCCTCGGCACGGTCCGTTGAACGCCCAGGTCATGCCGCCGATATGAAAGCTGGGCAACGGCGAGAGCAGAATCTCATCATCCGCCCAGTCATCGAAATGGCCGGAAACATCCTCCATGAGACGCTGGACGGCAAAGGCCTGCTGGGTGGAGACCACACCCTTGGGCCGGCCTGTAGTGCCGCTGGTGTAGA
>DASSTK010000231.1:0-2081 GCA_035707945.1 Sphingomonas sp. | reverse complement strand
ACCGAAACCGCCACGCTCGACACCGTCACCGGCTTCACCATCGCCTCGCGTCATGCGCGTGGGCGGGTGACGCGGTTGGGGCCGGCGCTGGATGCGATCCTCGCGGCCCACGCCTATCCGCCCGCGCTGGCGAAGCTATTGGCCGAAGCGCTGGTGCTCGCCGCCCTTCTCGGTTCCACGCTCAAGCATGAGCAGGGCCAACTCACGTTGCAGGCGCAGACCGAAGGCGGCGCGGTCGATCTGCTGGTGGTGGATTATCGCGGCGGAGAGATGCGCGGCTATCTGCGCCACGATCCCGAGCGTCTGGCCGAAGCGCCCGCCGATCCTTCGCTGTTCGCGTTGTTCGGCAAGGGCTATCTGGCGATCACCTTCGATCAGGCGATCACCGGCGAACGCTATCAGGGCATCGTACCGCTGGAAGGCGGATCGCTCGCCGCCGCCGCCGAACATTATTTCGCGCAATCCGAGCAGATTCCGAGCCTGGTGAGGATCGCTGTCGGCGAGACGGCGGAAGGCGGGCATATCGCCGGCGGCCTGCTCGTCCAGCATCTGCCCGAGGGCGAGGAAGGGCGCGAACGGCTGCACACCCGGCTCGATCATCCCGAATGGCGGCATGTGGAGGCGCTGGCGCGGACGATCAGCCCGGCCGAGCTCACCGATCCGGCGCTGCCGCTCGACGATCTGCTGTGGCGGCTGTTCCATGAGGAGGGAGACATCCGCACCCTCTCCACCATTCCGCTCGCCAAAGGCTGCCGCTGCTCGCCCGAGCATATCCGGACAGTGCTCGCCCGTTTTCCCGCCGACGAGCGCGCGCGCATGGCGGATGCGGACGGCCTCGTTCATGTCGATTGCGAGTTCTGCGCGCGCAGTTTCCCGGTCGGGATCGGGGCCTGAGCCTCGCCTGCAAACTTTGCGGCCCTCAAGTTTTTCGTCGCAACGTTAAGGCGCGGTTTAGGTCGACGGCGTTAAGCAAATCCTGTACCGGTTGAACGAGCGGTACGCATTTCTCCCTGGACGCGCGCAAGCGCGAAAACTGGGCCGTCCCATCGGGCGGCCCGATTTTTGTGAGCCCCTTTCCGATGCTTGCGCGAGGCGGGGCGCGCGGCTAGCCGGATCGCCATGAGCCACTCCTCCCCGCAGAGCCGAGCCGAACGCAAATCCGCCGCCGTGGTGCTGATCTCCGGCGGACTCGATTCGATGGTGGCGGCCGCCCTCGCGCGCGAAGCGGGATTCGGCATCCTCGCTCTCACCATCAATTACAACCAGCGCCATCTGGTCGAACTCGCCGCCGCGCGCCGGGTGGTCGCGGCCCTGGGGGCGGAGCGGCATATCGTGCTGCCGATCGACCTTTCCGCCTTCGGCGGCTCCTCCCTCACCGCCGACATCGCCGTGCCCAAAGGCGGGGTGGAGGAAGGCGTGATCCCCGTCACCTATGTGCCCGCGCGCAACACCATCTTCCTGTCGCTCGCGCTTGGCTGGGCGGAGGCGGAGGGCGCGCGGGATCTGTTCCTGGGCGTGAACGCGCTGGATTATTCGGGCTATCCCGATTGCCGCCCCGCCTTCATCGAGGCGTTCGAGGCTCTGGCGAACGTCGCCACCCGCGCGGGCGTCGAGGGCGATCGCTTCCGCGCCCATGCGCCCCTGCTGCACATGACGAAGGCCGATATCGTGCGCGAGGCGGATCGGTTGGGGCTCGATGCGGGAATGAGCTGGTCGTGCTACGATCCCCAGGAAGGGCGGCATTGCGGTTTGTGCGACAGTTGCCGTCTGCGGCACAGAGGTTTCGAGGAGGCCGGCTTGCCCGATCCCACCATCTACGCGGCGCATCCATGAGCTACGCGGTCAAGGAAATCTTCCTCACGCTCCAAGGCGAGGGGATCAACACCGGCCGCCGCGCAGTTTTCCTGCGCTTCGCCGGCTGCAACCTGTGGTCTGGCCGCGAGGAGGATCGCGCGGAGGCGGACTGCACCTTCTGCGACACCGATTTCGTCGGCACCAACGGCGACGGCGGCGGCCGCTATGCCGATGCCGCCGCGCTCACCGCCAAGGTGGTCGAGACCTGGGGGCTCGGCATCGAGGAG
>DASSTK010000230.1:0-5357 GCA_035707945.1 Sphingomonas sp. | reverse complement strand
CCCGGCGATAGAAAAGCGGCTGGCGGAAGCGCGGCGGTTCGGGCGCGCGGCCGGCGAGGTTCAGCCATACCTGCTTCAGCCCGAACAGCTCGAAATGGCTGATGAGAAAGGTGCTGAGCAGCACGATCAGCCAGCCGAGCGCGAACAACGCCCACAGGATGTCGCGGCCGACCGGATAGTCCACGCGCCAGATCGTCAGCGGAAGCGGCCGCCACACTCCGAAGAGCAGGATCAGCGCGGCGCTGGTGGCGAGGACGTAGAGGCTGCGCTCGATCGGCGGCGGCACCGCGGCTGCGGCCGCGCGCTTGAACCCGCCGCGCGCCATGATGCTGTGCTGGAGCCCGAAGATCGCGATCAGGATCAGGTCCGCCACGATCGCCGGCAAGGGATGAATCAGCGGTCCATGATCGACGGTGTGGGGCAGAAAGGCGAGATCGGCGAGGAAGCCGATCAGGTAGAGAAATACCAGAAAGAAAACGAGATACGCCATCACGCCGAACAGCAGGAACAGACCACGAGTCATGGCCGCCTCCTCTCGTTTCGGACGATTATAGCACCGCGATGGGGTTCGGACGACTCCCGAGAAGCCTAGCTCCCGATCCGCACCCTGTGCCCCGTCGGGAAATCCTCCACCACCAGCCTGGCGATCGCCTCGCCCGCTTCGGCCGGTTGCTGGATGGTCGCGGGATCCTCGCCGGGGAAGGCGTTGGCGCGCATGCGGGTGGCGGTGGCGCCGGGATCGACGATCGCGACGCGGATGGGGGAAAGCTGCTCCACCTCGTCGGCATAGGCGAGCGCCAGCGTCTCCAGTGCGGCCTTGGTCGCGCCATAGGCTCCCCAATAGGCGCGAGGGGCTCGGCCGACACTCGACGTCATCGCGATGATGCGACCGCGCGGGCTGCGGCGCAGCAGATGATCGAAATTGGCGATCAGCGCCTGATTGGCGAGCACGTTCAGGGTCAGCAGCCGGTTGAACTGCTTGCCGTCGATCGAGGGCACGGGCGAAAGCTCGCCCAGCAGCGCGGCGTTGAGCACGAGAATGTCGAGCGCGTTCCACCGCTGCCCGATCGCGGTGGCGAGCCGGGCGATCGAGTCGCTCTCCGTCAGGTCCATCGGCGCGATCGTCGCCGATCCGCCGGCGGCGTGGATGCGCTCCTCCACCTCTTCCAGCCCGCCGGTGGTGCGCGCCGTCAGCACGACATGCGCGCCCCGCGCCGCCAGCGCCTCCGCCGTCGCCGCCCCGATCCCGCGTGACGCGCCGGTGACGAGGGCAAGCTGGCCGGAAAGGGGGAGGGTGGTCATTGTTCGGCTCTCAACGATATTCCGTTCGCACTGAGCGAAGTCGAAGTGCGTGCCCCAAACGATACGCTCGGATCACGTCCTTCGACTTCGCTCAGGACGAACGGGTCATTTATGGTTCGAGGATGTCACGCCGCCCGTTCGCCCAGCAGGGAAAGCTGGTCGGCGGGGGCGATGTCTTCCTGGTCGGTCAGGTGGGTGGGGTAATCGCCGGTGAAGCAGGCGTCGCAGAATTGCGGCTTGCCCTCCTCGCGCCCTTCCTCGCCGAGCGCGCGGTAGAGGCCGTCGATCGAGAGGAAGGCGAGGCTGTCCACCTTGATGTAATCCGCCATCTCGGCGACCGACATCTGGGCCGCGAGCAGCTTGGCGCGCTCGGGCGTGTCGACGCCGTAGAAGCAGCTATGGCGCGTCGGCGGGGAGGCGATACGCATATGCACCTCGCGCGCGCCGGCGTCGCGCAGCATCTGCACGATCTTGAGGCTGGTGGTGCCGCGCACGATCGAATCGTCGATCAGCACGAGCCGCTTGCCGTCGATCAGCGAGCGGTTGGCGTTGTGCTTGAGCTTGACGCCCAGGTGCCGGATGCCGTCGCCCGGCTGGATGAAGGTGCGGCCGACATAATGCGAGCGGATGATGCCGAGCTCGAAGGGCAGCCCGCTTTCCTGCGCGTAGCCGATCGCCGCGGGCGTGCCGGAATCGGGCACGGGCACGACGATATCGGCCTCCACCGGATTCTCCCGCGCCAGCTCCGCGCCGATGCGCTTCCTCACCGAATAGACGCTGGTGCCGTCCACGATCGAATCGGGGCGCGAGAAATAGACATGCTCGAAGATGCAGGGGCGCGGCCGGATCGGCGCGAAGGGCCGGTGCGAACGCACGCCTTTTTCCGACACGATGACGATCTCGCCGGGCTCGACCGAGCGCAGGAAGGTCGCCCCCACCATGTCCAGCGCCACCGATTCGGAGGCGAAGACATAGGCGTCGCCTACGCGCCCCATCACCAGCGGGCGGATGCCGAGCGGATCGCGGCAGGCGATCATGCCCTCGGGCGTCAGGCAGATCAGCGAATAGGCGCCTTCCAACTGCTTCAGCGCGTCGATGAAGCGATCGAGCAGGGTTCGGTAGCTGGAGGTGGCGACGAGGTGGATGATCACCTCGGTGTCGCTGGTGGATTGGAAGATCGCCCCGCGCCGCACCAGCTCGCGCCGGAGCTTCATGGCGTTGGAGATATTGCCGTTATGCGCCACCGCGAATCCGCCCGAGGCAAGCTCGGCGAACAGCGGCTGCACGTTGCGGAGCGCCGTCTCCCCCGTCGTCGAATAGCGGACATGGCCGGCGGCGACCTTGCCGGGCAGCGCGCGGATCACCGAATCGCGATCGAAATTGCCCGCGACATGGCCCATCGCGCGATGGGTGTGGAACTGGTGCCCGTCCCAGCTCGTGATCCCGGCCGCCTCCTGGCCGCGATGCTGGAGCGCGTGGAGGCCGAGCGCGGCCATCGCAGCCGCGTCGTCCGCGCCCCAGATGCCGAAGACGCCGCACTCCTCGCGCAGCTTGTCGTCATCGAACGGATGAGTCGTGAGCATCGGATACCCGTGACGGTTCTGTGGGATGCGCGCCATATAGGGTGCCCAAGCCCGCTTGTCGCCCCCCTCGCGCATGGGCTAGCGACAGGGCATGGCGGACGATCGCGAAACGGGCGGCAGGCTCGATCCCAAATATGACGCCAACGGGCTGATCACGGCGGTGGCGAGCGACGCGGCGACGGGCGACCTGCTGATGCTCGCCCATATGGACGCCGAGGCGCTGGCGCGCACGATCGCGACCGGCGAGGCGCATTTCTGGTCCCGCTCGCGCGGGCGCTTATGGAAGAAGGGCGAGACCTCCGGCCATGTCCTGAAAGTCCGCGAGATGCGGATCGATTGCGATCAGGACGCGATCTGGCTGATCGTCGAGCCCGCCGGCCCCGCCTGCCACACGGGCGAGCGAAGCTGCTTCTATCGAAGGATCGAGGACGGCAGGCTGGTGCGGATCTTCACGCAGGAGGAAGATTGCGGCTTACGTTAACGTCAATTAGCGTGCCGCCATGCCCACGGATCCCGCCACTCTCGAAATCCCGCGCGCCGACGGACGCGAGCATTTCTCGATCGCCGATCTCGCCGAGGAGTTCGGCGTCACCGCCCGCGCGCTGCGCTTCTATGAGGACGAGGGGCTGATCGCGCCGCGGCGGATCGGGCTGATGCGGCTCTACTCCAGCCGCGATCGCGCCCGGCTGGCGTGGATATTGCGCGGCAAGCGGGTGGGCTTCAGCCTCGCCGACATTCGCGAGATGATCGATCTCTACGATCTCGGCGACGGCCGCCGCGAGCAGCGCCGCGTCACCATCGCCAAATGCGAGACGCGGGTTGCCGCGCTGCGCCGCCAACGCGACGATATCGACGCCGCCATCGCCGAGATGGAAGGCTTCATCGCCCGCGTTCGCGCGGCGGGCGACTGAGCGTTCTCACGCCCCCCGCAGCTTGGCGATCCGGGCGCGCTCCTCGATCGGGATCAGGCCTTCGAGCACCTGCCAGAAGCCGCCCACCGCCGCCGGGCCGGCCTCGACATAGGCGGCCGCCACGCGCGTCCTGAGACCCTCGAACAGCTCGGCTTCCAGCGCCGCGCCCGTCGCGGTGAGCCTCAGCAGGCGCTGGCGGCGATCGTCGCGGCCGACCCGCGCCTCCACCAGCTCGCGCTGGACAAGCTCGTTCAGCACCCGGCCCAGCGACTGCTTGGTGATCGAGAGCAGGCCGAGCAGCGTGCTCACCGTCAGATCGGGCCGGCGCGCGATGAAGTAGAGCGCGCGATGATGGGCGCGGCCCAAACCTTCTTTCGCCAGCCGCTCGTCGATCGCGCGGGTCATGTGCGTGTAGCCGAAATAGAGCAGTTCGATGCCGCGCCGGATTTCGGCTTCACGCAGGAAAAGCGGGGAGGCGGAGCTAGGTGGGGCAGCCATGTTGACGCTTCTGCCCCACCGGCCTAGGCGGACGCAAGCATCGACGAGAGGGAACAAGGATGAGCGAGCAGGATCGCCCGGGCTTCACGGTGGAACGGCATCCGAGCCCGGTTTCCGTGGAGGAGCGGACGGCGCGCCTCGTCGATCCCGGCTTCGGCCGCGTCTTCACCGATCATATGGCGATCGTCCGCTATTCGGCCGATCGCGGCTGGCACGACGCTCGCATCGCCCCTCGCGCTTCGCTGGAGGTCGATCCCGCCTGCGCCGTGCTCCATTACGCGCAGGAGATTTTCGAGGGGCTCAAGGCCTATCGCCTCGACGACGGCGGCGCGGCGCTGTTCCGGCCGGACGCCAACGCCCGCCGCTTCCGCAACTCGGCCGAGCGGATGGCGATGGCGCAACTGCCCGAGGAGCTGTTCCTCGAATCGATCCGCCGTCTGGTCGAGCTGGATCGCGAGTGGATTCCGGGGATGGAGGGCGGCAGCCTCTACATCCGCCCGTTCATGATCGCGAGCGAGACCTTCCTCGGCGTCAAGCCCTCGGCCGAATATCTCTACATGGTCATCGCCTCGGCGGCGGGGGCCTATTTCAAGGGGGGCGCCAAGGCGATCACCGTCTGGGCGTCGCGCGATTACACCCGCGCCGCGCCGGGCGGCACAGGGGCGGCCAAGTGCGGCGGCAATTACGCCGCGAGTCTGCGCGCCCAATCGGAGGCGATCGCGCGCGGCTGCGATCAGGTCGTGTTCCTCGATGCGGTCGAGCATCGCTGGGTCGAGGAGCTGGGCGGCATGAACGTCTTCTTCGTGATGGCGGACGGCGCGCTGGTGACGCCGCCGCTCACCGGCACGATCCTGCCCGGCATCACCCGCGACAGCCTGCTCGCGCTCGCCCGCGACGAGGGCCTGACGGTGCGCGAGGAGCGCTACAGCCTCGACCGGTGGCGCGCGGACGCGGCGAGCGGGCGGCTGGTCGAAAGCTTCGCCTGCGGAACGGCGGCGGTGGTAACGCCGATCGGCCGCGTGGCGGGCGAGGACGGCGAGTTCACCATCGGCGGCGGCGGGCC
>DASSTK010000229.1:0-2334 GCA_035707945.1 Sphingomonas sp. | reverse complement strand
TGGCCCTTGCCGACGACAAGCGGCAGACGGATCCGGCCGTACTGGATCGCATTGCCGCCGATCTCGACAAGCTCTTCACGCTGTGGCGCGACGATGAGCCCTTCCGGGCCTTCGTCGCCGATCCGCGCCTCGATGCCATCGAGCAGCGCAAGGGTGCCTTCGCCATCCTCGAACGCATCGGCATCGGGACCGAGGTGCACAACCTCGTCGGCGTGCTGATCAACAACCGCCGGCTCGCCGCGCTGCCGCAGGTGGCGCAGGCTTTCGGCCTGCTGCTCGCGGCGCGCCGCGGCCAGCAGACCGCGGTGGTGACCAGCGCGCAGTCGCTGACCGATACGCAGCGCGCCCAGATCACGGCGCGCCTGACCGAGGCCGGCTATTCCGGCATCAGGCTTTCGGAGCAGGTGGATCCCTCGATCCTCGGCGGGCTGATCGTGCGCATCGGCTCCCGGCTCTATGACAACAGCATCAAATCCAAGCTGCAGCGCCTGCAGTACGCAATGAAGGGGGCCGCCTGACATGGAGATCCGTCCCGCCGAGATCTCGGAGATCCTCAAGCAGCAGATCGCCGGCTTCGATGCCGAGGCGAATGTCGCTGAGGTCGGCACCGTGTTGACCGTGGGCGACGGCATCGCCCGCGTCTACGGCCTGCAGAACGTCATGGCCGGCGAGATGGTGGACTTCCCCTCCGCCGGGCTGAAGGGCATGGCCCTGAACCTCGAATCCGACAATGTCGGCATCGTGATCTTCGGCCCCGACCAGGAGATCCGCGAGGGCGACACGGTGCAGCGCACCGGCTCCATCGTGGACGTGCCGATCGGCAAGGGGCTGCTGGGCCGCGTGGTGGACGCCCTGGGCAACCCGATCGACGGCAAGGGCCCGATCCAGGCCACCGAGCGCCGCCGCGTCGAGGTGAAGGCGCCGGGCATCATCCCCCGCAAGTCGGTGCATGAGCCGATGCAGACCGGCATCAAGGCGATCGACGCCCTGATCCCGATCGGCCGTGGCCAGCGCGAGCTGATCATCGGCGACCGCCAGACCGGCAAGACGGCGGTGATCCTCGACACCATCATCAACCAGAAGACCGTCAACGCCACCGACGACGAGTCGAAGAAGCTCTACTGCATCTATGTCGCGGTTGGGCAGAAGCGCTCCACCGTCGCCCAGCTCGTGAAGACGCTGGAGGAGAACGGCGCGCTCGAATACTCGATCATCGTCGCCGCCACTGCCTCCGACCCGGCGCCGATGCAGTTCCTGGCGCCGTATACCGGCTGCACCATGGGCGAGTATTTCCGCGACAACGGCATGCACGCGGTCATCGTCTACGACGACCTCTCCAAGCAGGCCGTCGCCTATCGCCAGATGTCGCTGCTGCTGCGCCGCCCGCCGGGACGCGAGGCCTATCCGGGCGACGTCTTCTACCTGCACTCCCGCCTGCTGGAGCGGGCGGCGAAGATGAATGACGAGCACGGCGCGGGCAGCCTGACCGCCCTGCCGGTGATCGAGACGCAGGCGGGCGACGTCTCCGCCTACATCCCGACCAACGTCATCTCCATCACCGACGGCCAGATCTTCCTGGAGACGGAGCTCTTCTACCGCGGCATCCGCCCGGCGGTTAACGTCGGCCTCTCGGTCTCCCGCGTGGGTTCCGCGGCGCAGATCAAGGCGATGAAGCAGGTGGCCGGGCGCATCAAGCTGGAACTGGCGCAGTATCGCGAGATGGCGGCCTTCGCCCAGTTCGCCTCCGACCTCGACGCCTCCACCCAGGCCCTGCTGGCCCGCGGCGCGCGGCTGACCGAGCTGCTGAAGCAGCCGCAGTACAAGCCGATGCCGGTGGAGGAGCAGGTGGTCTCCATCTTCGCCGGCACCCGCGGCTATCTCGACCGGATCCCCGTCAACCAGGTGACCGAGTTCGAGCGGCGCATGCTGTCCGAGATGAAGGCCGCCCGGCCGGAGATCCTGGAGGCGATCCGCGCCGACCGCGAGATCAAGAAGGAGACCGAGGACAAGCTGGTCGCCTTCCTCGACGGCTTCGCCAAGTCCTTCGCGGCCTGATCGCAGGGCAGGAGGACCGGGACCATGGCCAGCCTGAAGGACCTTCGCGGCCGCATCAACAGCGTGAAGTCCACCCGCAAGATCACGCAGGCGATGAAGATGGTGGCGGCGGCGAAACTCCGCCGCGCCCAGGCGCAGGCCGAGGCCGCGCGCCCCTATGCGGAGCGGATGGAGGCGATCCTCGCCTCCCTCGGCGCCGGGGTCGCGAACTCGCCCAACGCGCCGCGCATGCTGGTCGGCACGGGGGATGAGCGGGTCCATCTGCTGGTCGTGGTCACT
>DASSTK010000228.1:0-4163 GCA_035707945.1 Sphingomonas sp. | reverse complement strand
TTCGCTTCCATGACCCAGGTGGTGAACTCCAGCGGGGTGAGCTTGCCCTTCATGCCGATATCGTATTTCGCCCATTCGGCGCGCACCGCCGCCATCACCTGCGCGCGTGTCGGGCGGGGTTTCGGGACAGCGCCGGTCGATGCGGCGGGCTTGGGCAGCGTCACGGTCGCGGCTGTCGCAGGCGCGGCCGGCGCGGTCGCGGCGAGAAGCGCGGCGAGCAGGAGCATCTTTATTTCCTCGTTCGTTCCCGCGCGCGTTAGCGCGGCTTGCTGCACGCTCGGTTAACCGGGCGACGAGCCGTGCCGCACATGGGCTGTCCGGCTCGGTTGCCGGGCTCCGGCGGCTCTGCTAGGCGGCTCGCCGACTTCCCACCGCACAGGACCGGCCCCCATGATCCCGCGCTATTCGCGGCCCGAGATGGTCGCCATCTGGACGCCCGAAACCCGCTTCCGCATCTGGTTCGAGATCGAGGCGCACGCGCTTGATGCGATGGCGGAGCTGGGCGTGGTGCCGAAGGAAGCCGCGCGCCGGGTGTGGGAGGCGGACGCCGCCGCCGGCCCCTTTGACGTCGCCCGCATCGACGCGATCGAGGCCGAGACGAAGCACGACGTCATCGCCTTCCTGACCCATGTATCCGAGCGGACCGGGCCGGAAGCGCGGTTTCTGCATCAGGGCATGACCAGCTCGGACGTGCTCGACACCTGCCTCGCCGTCCAGTTGAAGCGCGCCGCCGACATATTGATCGCGGACGTGGACCGGCTGCTCGCCGTGCTGGAGCGCCGCGCCTTCGAGCACAAGCTCACCCCCACCATCGGCCGCAGCCACGGCATCCATGCCGAGCCCGTCACCTTCGGCCTGAAGCTCGCCGAAGCCCACGCCGAGTTCCAGCGCGCCCGCAAGCGGCTGGTCGCCGCGCGCGAGGAGATCGCGACCTGCGCCATCTCGGGCGCGGTCGGCACCTTCGCCAATGTCGATCCCAGTGTGGAGGAATATGTCGCGGCGAAGATGGGCCTCGTCCCCGAGCCCGTCTCGACCCAGGTGATCCCGCGCGATCGCCACGCCATGTTCTTCGCCACGCTGGGCGTGGTCGCCTCCTCGATCGAGCGGCTGGCGATCGAGGTCCGCCATCTCCAGCGCACGGAGGTGCTGGAGGCGGAGGAATATTTCGCGCCGGGGCAGAAGGGCTCGTCGGCGATGCCGCACAAGCGCAACCCGGTGCTGACCGAGAACCTCACCGGCCTCGCCCGCCTGGTGCGCTCCGCCGTCACCCCGGCGCTGGAGAATGTCGCGCTGTGGCACGAGCGGGACATTTCGCACAGCTCGGTCGAGCGCGGCATCGGGCCGGACGCCACCATCACGCTGGATTTCGCGCTGGCGCGGCTTACGCAGGTGATCGACAAGCTGCTCGTCTATCCCGAGCGGATGGGCAAGAATCTCGACCGCATGGGCGGGCTCGTCCATTCCCAGCGCGTGCTGCTGGCGCTGACACAGGCGGGCGTTTCCCGCGAGGACGCCTATCGTCTCGTCCAGCGCAACGCGATGAAGGTGTGGGAATCGGACGGCGCGCTCTCGCTGCTCGAGCTGCTCAAGGCGGACCCGGAGGTGACGGCCGCGCTCAGCCCGGCCGAGCTCGAGGAGAAGTTCGATCTCGGCTATCATCTGAAGCACGTCGACACCATCTTCGATCGCGTGTTCGGGCGGCACGAGTAGCCGCCGCCATCGAAACCTCCGTTCGTCCCGAGCGCAGTCGAAGGACGTGACACTTCGACTTCGCTCGGTGCGAACGGATGGAAATGGCGGAGCGTGAAAGGACTTTGGGGAACGGCCTATTCCACCCGCCGTTGTCGGCGGCATGGACCTTTTCACCGCCATCTTCGGCCGCATGCACCATCTCACCGTCGGGCAGGAATGCGCGCGGGCGGTGCTGGTTCTGCTGTACGGCCTGGCGCTCGTCCGCCTGGCGGGGCGGCGGGTGTTCGGCAAATGGTCTGCGCTGGACATCATCGTCTCGATCATGATCGGATCGGCGCTGGCGCGCGCGATGACGGGGAATGCGCCGTTGTTCGGCACGCTCGCCGCCTGCGCGGTGCTGATCGCGCTGCACTGGGTGCTGGCGCAGGCGTCCGCCCGCTCGACCCGGCTTTCCTATCTCCTGGAGGGTCCGCCGGTCGATCTCGGCCGGGACGGCGAGGCTTCGCGCCGCCTGCGCACCCGCCACGGCGTTTCGGATGCCGATCTAGACGAGGCGCTGCGCCAATCCGGGTTCGAAAAGGTCGAGGAGACGCGCAAGATCACGCTGGAGCCGAGCGGCAAGATCAGCGTGCTCAAATGAGGCGCGGCAATAGCAGCCGATAAGCTTCCGCCGGAGGAGCGCCCGCCACCGGGCAGCCATGCGACAGCAGGAAGGCGTGGCGTACGATCTCGGCCTGTTGCTCGATGCCGTAGCGGGCGAGCGGCCAGCCGGGCTTCAGCGCGTAATCATAGCGGCAGAAGGGATGGCGGCGCAGCGGCAGGAACAGGCCATGCTGGCGCTGCCAGACATGAACCATCTCATGCGCCAGCAGCCCCTGAAGCGTGATCGACGCGTCCGCGAAATCCTCGCGCCAGGCGCTCCCTTTCGGATGGAACCAGATATGCCCGTCCGGCGCCATCACCGTCTCGCGCGGCTGGAAGGGCCACCAGCGGCGGCGGTGGAGGCGGACGGCGGCATAGTCGATCGTTCCGCCGAACAGCGGACGGCACAAGGCGATCTCGCCCTCGCTCAGCGCGCGGCCGCCCTCGCGCGGCATGGGATCAGTAGGGCGCGGCGTCGCCCGCCGCGACCACCCTGGCCTTGATCGTGATCGGCTCGCCCTTGGCGAAGCGCAGCGTCAGCGGCATCCGGTCCCCCGGCTTCACCCGCGGGCTCACCCCGAACAGCATGACGTGATAGCCGCCCGGCGCGAAGGAGACGGTGGCGCGCGGCGGCACCGCCACGCTGTCCAGCCGTTTCATCTGCATGATGCCGCCCACCATCTCCATGCTCCGGTGAAGCTCGCTGGAGCCGGCCGCCGGGCTGTCGATCGCGATCAGCTCGGCCGGTTGCGCGCCCCCGTGGATCGTGACGTACGCCGCCGCCGGACGTCCCGGCATGGGGGCGAGGCGCACCCACGCCTTGTCGGCGGTGACGGCGTTCGAGGCGTAATGGCAGCCCGCCGTCATGAAGGCGGCGAGCGGCAGGGCGAAGGCGAGGCGAGCGAGGCGCATGGGCCATATGTCCCTGATCGTTACGGTTGGGGGATTAGGCGCGCGCGCCGCTTGCAGCAAGCGGATCGGTTCTTATATCGCCGGGCGTGAAACACCGTCCGCCTGTCGCTTGACGAGGGCAGGTCGGCGGCTCGTCGTAGTTCGAGAGGCAAGAGGATCAGAATGGCCAAGGTTATCGGTATCGATCTCGGCACCACCAACAGCTGCGTGGCGGTTATGGAGGGCGGCAAGCCCAAGGTGATCGAGAATGCGGAAGGCGCGCGCACCACGCCCTCCATCGTCGCCTTCACCAAGGATGGCGAGCGGCTGATCGGCCAGCCGGCCAAGCGCCAGGCCGTCACCAACCCCAACAATACCGTGTTCGCGGTGAAGCGCCTGATCGGCCGCCGCTACGACGATCCGATCACCAAGAAGGACACCGAACTGGTGCCCTATCACATCGTGAAGGGGCCTAACGGCGACGCCTGGGTGCAGGCGGGCGGCGAGGATTATTCGCCTTCGCAGATTTCCGCCTTCATCCTCCAGAAGATGAAGGAAACCGCCGAGAGCTATCTCGGTGAAACGGTGACGCAGGCGGTCATCACCGTGCCCGCCTACTTCAACGACGCCCAGCGCCAGGCGACCAAGGACGCCGGCAAGATCGCCGGGCTCGAGGTGCTGCGCATCATCAACGAACCGACCGCGGCGGCGCTGGCCTACGGCCTCGAGAAGGACAACAACAAGACCATCGCCGTCTATGACCTCGGCGGCGGCACGTATGACATCTCCGTGCTCGAGCTCTACGACGTGGAGGGCTCGCGCCAGTTCGAGGTGAAGTCCACCAACGGCGACACCCACCTCGGCGGCGACGACTTCGACCAGCGCGTCATCGACTGGATCGTCGGCGAGTTCAAGAAGGACCAGGGGATCGACCTCTC
>DASSTK010000227.1:0-3745 GCA_035707945.1 Sphingomonas sp. | reverse complement strand
GAGCTCGCCTATGCGATCGGCGAGGTGATCGACATCCACGCGTTGCCGCGCGAGTTCGCGCCCGCGCGTGAGCCCGGGCCGATCGCGGGCGTGGTGCTGGTCGACGGTCGCCAGGTCGAGCTGCTCGATCCCTACTGGTTGTTTGCCGAGACCGGCTCCGGCGGCGGCGTGGAGATCGAACGCCCGCTCTGCCTGCTCGACGGCGAGGATAGCTGGATGCGCGATGTGCTGCGCCCGATCGTCGAGGCGGCGGGCTACCGCACCGCTTTCGCGGGCGAAGCCGGGGAAGTCTCCGGCGCGGTCGCGCGGCTGATCGCCGATCGCGGGGAGGGCGAGGCGGAGGCGGCGAGCGCGGGCGCGCCGGTCATCCGGCTTCGCGCCACGCCCGATGCGCCGCCCGATTCGCCGGGCAGCGTCTATCGCTACGATCGCGGCGCGCTGATCGCGGCCCTTGCCGCCGCGCGCGGAGGGAAATGAGGATCATGGACGAGCTCAAGCTCATCGCCCGCATCGCGGGCCAGCGGGTGACGCTGCCGGCCGATGCGGTGGAATCGGTCGTCGAGATCGAGGCGATCACGCCGGTCCCGCTCGCCGCCCCTCATATCGCGGGGCTGGCCGCGCTGCGCAGCCGGGTGCTGACCATCATCGACAGCTACGCCGCGCTCGATCTGGGAACCGCGCCGCGCGAAGGCGTGCTCCAGGCGGTCGTGGTGACGATCGACAACCATCTCTACGGCCTGCTGGTCGACGAGGTGGAGGATGTGGTGGAGATCGCGGGCGATCCCATGCCGCTCCAGGCCGGGCTCGGCGCGGGATGGACGGGCGCCGCGCTCGGGCTGGTCGAGCATGACGGGCGCGCGCTGCTGCTGCTCGATCCGGGCCGGCTCGTCGCGGGCATGCAGGCGATGGCGGCGTGAGGGCGCGTTAACGCCGCGCTTACCCGCTTGGTTTATCGAGCTTTTCGTGGGGCAGAGTAGCGGGGTTTTTCGGAATGAAGACGTGTCTGGTGGTCGATGATTCGAAGGTGATCCGCAAGGTCGCCCGGCATATCCTCGAAACCCTCGATTTCAGCGTCGACGAGGCGGGGGACGGGCAGGAGGCGCTGGAGCGCTGCCGCGCGGACATTCCCGACGTGGTGCTGCTCGATTGGAACATGCCGGTGATGAGCGGCATCGAGTTCCTGCGCGCGCTCGGCCAGGAAGGGCTTTCGCAGAAGCCGAAGGTGATCTTCTGCACCACCGAGAACGGCATCGCCCATATCCGCGCCGCGATCGACGCGGGGGCGGACGAATATGTGATGAAGCCCTTCGATCGCGAAACGCTGGAGAGCAAGTTCCAACTGGTCGGCGTCGCCTGAGCGGAGCGCGGTGGGGGCTCCGTTCGCCTATGGACGCCACGCGCGGACCGGCCGTATCCGGCTGATGATCGTCGACGATTCGATCGTCGCCCGCTCCGTCTTCAACACCATCCTTGCGCCGCTTCCCGATTTCCGCATCGCCGCCACCGCGAGCACCGCCGAGCAGGCGCTGGCCGAGCTCGATCGGACGACGGTGGATATCGTGCTTCTCGATGTCGCCATGCCGGGGCGGGACGGGCTGAGCGCGCTGCCGGAGATCATCCGGCGCGGGCGCGGCGCGCGCGTGCTGATCGTGTCCGCCTCGGCGGGCGAGGGGGCGGAAGCCTGCGTGCGGGCGATGACCTTGGGCGCGGCCGATACGCTGGAGAAGCCCTCGGCGGGGAACTTCACCGCCGCTTTCCGGTCCAATCTCGTCGACAAGCTCCGCCGCATCGGCCGCGAATCCACCGCGCCGGCCGACAATCCCTTCGAAGCCTCCGAACCGCTGGTGGTGGAGGAACCGGAGCCGGTGCTTCGCCCGGCGGTCCAGGGGCCGATCGATTGCCTCGCGATCGGCGCCTCGACCGGCGGCCTGCATGCGCTTTCGGCGCTGTTCGGGGCGCTGCCGTCCAGCTTCGCCGCGCCGATCCTGATCACCCAGCATCTGCCGGCGTCCTTCATGCCCTATTTCGCCGCGCAGATCGCCGATATCGCCGGCCGCCCCGCCCAGGTCGCGCGCGACGGCTCTCCGCTCGTCCGCGGGCACATCCTCGTCGCGCCGGGAGACGCGCACCTGGGCTTGCGCGCGATGCCGGGCGGGGCGCGTGTCGCGCTCGAACGCGAGGCGGCGGAATCGGGCTGCCTGCCTTCGGCCGATCCGATGTTCTGCGGCCTTTCCGCCGCGTTCGGCGCGCGCGGCTTCGCCGTGATCTTGAGCGGCATGGGGCGCGACGGGGCGGTGGGCGCGGCGGCGGTGGCCGCGTCCGGCGGAGAGGTGGCGGCGCAGGATCGCGGCAGCGCGGTGGTGTGGGGCATGCCGGGCGCGGCCGCGCGCGCCGGCCTCGCCTCGATCGTCGCGCCGCCCGATCGGATCGCACAGCGTATCGCCGAGCGGGTCGCGGCGGCGCGGGGGGCGAAAGCCGCATGGAAATAAGCGACACCGCCGTTCGCGCCCTGGCGGGGCTTCTCGAAGCCCGCACCGGGCAGCAACTCGCGGTGTCCCGGCGCTGGCGGCTCGAAACCGCGCTGCGTCCGCTGATGCAGGTGCGCGGGATCGAGGATGTCAACGCGCTCGCGGCGCGCCTCGGCGGCGACCGGATGCTCGCCGATGCGGTGGTCGAGGCGCTGCTCAACCACGAAACCTTCTTCTTCCGCGATTGCGCGACGTTCCAGACGCTCGACGCGCTGGGCCTCGAAAGGCTGCGTCAGGCCCGCCCGTTGCGGCGGCTGCGTATCTGGTCGGCCGGCTGCTCGATGGGGCAGGAGGCCTATACGATCGCGATGATGATCGCCGATCGCCCCGAACGCTGGGGAGGCTGGACGGTCGAGATCCTCGGCACCGATGTTTCCGCCCATGCGATCGAGCGTGCGCGGAGCGGCCGCTATTCGCAGTTCGAGATCCAGCGCGGCCTGCCCGTGATGCAGATGGTCCGCCGCTTCGATCAGCAGGGCGAGGAATGGCAGGCGGATGACAAGCTCCGCAAGGCGGTGAGCTTCCGCACCCATAATCTGCTCGATCCGCCGCCGCTCGGCGGGTTCGACGTGATCCTGTGCCGCAACGTGCTGCTCTATTTCGCCCCCGACATGCGCCGGCGCGCCTTCGAGCGGCTGGCGAGCGCGATCCAGCCGGACGGCATCCTGATGCTCGGCGCGGGCGAGACGGTGCTCGGCCATACCGAGCGCTTCGCCGCTGACGAGGCGTGCCGAGGCTTCTACCGGCCCGTCGCCGCCGCCGATCGACGGCCCGCATTCGCCGCCGCGGCACGCTGAGCCCGCTTGACGCGAAGCGGCCCCCGCGCGACGGGTAGCCATGCCCGCGATGATCGAGTGTCCGTCGCCCAATTTCGACGAGCGCACCCTGCCTGTTTCCATGCTGGTGCTGCACTATACCGGCATGCGCGACGCGGCCTCGGCGATCGAGCGGCTGACCGATGCGCAAGCCAAGGTCTCCGCCCATTATCTGATCGCCGAGGACGGGCAGGTGCTGCGCCTCGTGCCCGAGCGGAAGCGCGCCTGGCACGCCGGAAAAGCTTATTGGCGCGGCATCGAGAACGTCAATTCGGCGAGCATCGGCATCGAACTGGTCAATCCCGGCCATGAGAACGGCTACCGCCCGTTCCCCGAGGCGCAGATGGCGGCGCTCATCCCGCTGATGGCCGGGATCGTCCGGCGGCACGGCATCACGCGCGG
>DASSTK010000226.1:0-2140 GCA_035707945.1 Sphingomonas sp. | reverse complement strand
GGCGCCGCGGGGCGTGATGCAGCATCACGGCGCGATCCTCCACAATGTCCGCGGCTGCACCAGGGTGATCGCGGAGGATTTCGGCTGGGGCGACGAGCTGTTCCTCTCCTTCCTCCCTCTCTCCCACGCCTATGAGCATACCGGCGGGCAGCATTTCCCGATCGGGCTCGGCGCGCAGATTTACTATGCGGAAGGGCTGGAGAAGCTCGCCGCCAATATCGAGGAGGTGCGCCCCACCATCATGGTGGTGGTGCCCCGCCTGTTCGAGGTGCTGCGCACCCGCATCGCCAAGGCGATCGAGAAACAGGGCGCTTTCCCCTCCTGGTTGCTCGCGCGGGCGGTCGCGATCGGGGACAGGCCAAAGCCCTGGCAGAAACCGATGGACCTGCTGCTCTCCGCCACCATTCGCCGCAAGGTCGGCAGGCGCTTCGGCGGGCGGATGAAGGCGTTGGTCTCAGGCGGCGCGCCGCTCAATCCCGAGGTCGGCCGCTTCTTCTCCGCGCTCGGCCTCACCATGCTCCAGGGCTACGGGCAGACGGAGGCCGGCCCGGTGATAAGCTGCAACCGGCCGAAGGCGGGCATCAAGCTCGATACGGTCGGCCCGCCGCTCGACGGCGTGATGGTGCGGATCGCGGACGACGGCGAGATCCTCGTCGCCGGCGAACTGGTGATGAAGGGCTATTGGCGCAACGAGGAGGAGACGCGCCGCGCCATCGACGCCGAAGGCTGGCTCCACACCGGCGACATCGGCCATCTCGATGACAAGGGCCGTCTCGTCATCACCGATCGCAAGCGGGACATCATCGTCAACGACAAGGGCGACAATATCGCCCCCCAGCGGATCGAGGGGCTGCTCACCCTTCAGCCCGAGATCGCACAGGCGATGGTGATGGGGGACAAGCGGCCCTATCTGGTCGGCCTCGTCGTCCCCGATCCCGAATGGCGGGCCGAGTGGGAAGCGGCGCACCGGCAAGCCGATCCGGCCGAACTCCAGCGCGCGGTGCAGGCGGCGGTCGATCGGGTGAACCGCGATCTCTCCGTGATCGAGAAGGTGCGTCGCATCATCCTCGCCGACGAGCCCTTCACCATCGAGAACGCGCAGCTCACCCCCTCGATGAAGATCCGCCGCCACATCATCCGCGAGGTTTACGGCCCGCGGCTCGATGCGCTCTACAAGGGATAAGCCCGTCCCTTGCGATAGGGCGGCCGCTACTTGCTTTTCGTGTAAGGGATGAAATCCGAATAGGCGCAGCGGCCGTAGCCGATCGGCGAAACCCGATCATGCACCTCGAACGTATCGCCCCGGCAGATGTTGAGCGAGGGGGATCGCTCGATCAGCGCGCGATCCGAGTTCAGGTTGGGGCAGGGATCGGGATGGTTGAGATACCAGCGGCCCGATTTCATCTCGAACAGCACATCGCCCGAGTTGAAGGTCTTGGTGCGGTCCACCTGCGAACGCAGGATGCATTCGCGCGGAGGGCCGGCGGTGCGGTTCGCCAGCATCTTCGCCGGACTTTCGGCCTGGCGAAAGGCGAGCGAGGGCGCGGCGAGCGCGCCGATCAGCGCGAAGCCTGCGGCAAGGGCGAGTGGACGCATGAGCCTGTTCCTCTTCCTGCGCCGATCAACGCGCGAGCGACGCGAAACGATGCGGGTTAGCACTCAGCCCCTGAACCGATCCTTAGCGGCGCGGCGCTCGGCCAGTTCTTCCGCGGTTCCGGCCCGCATGAAGGGATTGGTCGCGCGCTCGGCGGCGATGGTGGAGGGAAGAGTCGGCTTGCCTTCCGCCCGCAGCGCCTCCGCCTCGGTCAGCCGCTCGCGAATCGCCGCATTGTCCGGCTCGGCGACGACGGCGTAGCGGCCGTTGGAGACGGTATATTCGTGCCCGCAGCACACAAGCGTTTCGGGAGGCAGCGCCTCCAGCTTGCGCATCGCCGCGAACATGTCGGCGGCGGTGCCCTCGAACAATCGCCCGCAGCCCATCGCGAACAGCGTGTCGCCAGTGAACGCGATGCCCGCGTCGGGCAGGTGGATGGCGATATGTCCGGCGGTATGCGCGCCGACCGCGATCACATGCGCCTCCTGTTTTCCGATCCGCAGCGTATCGCCTTCGCCCACCACCCGATCGAGCGCGGCGAGTTTC
>DASSTK010000225.1:0-8617 GCA_035707945.1 Sphingomonas sp. | reverse complement strand
CGAGCGGGTGGTCGATCTCGGCATCGCGCCGGGCGGCTGGACGCAGGTGGTGCGGCAACGTTGCCCCAAGGCGAAGGTGGCGGGGATCGATCTGCTGCCGATCGATCCGATCGAGGGCGTGACGATCTTCCAGATGGATTTCATGGCGGACGCGGCCCCCGGCCTGCTCGCCGAGGCGCTGGGCGGCCCGGCCGATCTGGTGCTGTCCGACATGGCCGCCAACACTGTCGGCCATCAGCAGACCGATCACCTGCGAACGATGTCGCTGGTCGAGGCGGGGGCGCTGTTCGCCGGCGAGGTGCTGAGGCCCGGCGGCGCGTTCGTCGCCAAGGTGCTGGCCGGAGGCGCGGATTCCGCGCTCGTCGCCGAGCTCAAGCGCAACTTCCGCACCGTGAAGCACGCCAAACCGCCCGCCAGCCGCAAGGAATCGAGCGAATGGTATGTGGTGGCGCAGGGCTTCAAAGGGCGAGAGCTACAGGAGACCCAGGGCTCGCAATGAGGTATGCCCCTTGGCTCCCACGATGACGTGATCGTGGACGGAGACGCCGAGGTGGCGGCCGGCTTCGATGATCTGGCGGGTGAGGGCGATATCCTGGCGGCTGGGCTGGGGACCACCGCTCGGATGATTGTGGACGAGGATGATCGCCGCCGAGCCCAGCTCCATCGCCCGGCGCATCACCTCGCGGACATGGACGGCGGCCTGGTCGATCGAGCCTTCGGCGATGAGCTCGTCGCGGATCAGCATGTTGCGGGTGTTGAGGTGCAGCACGCGCACCCGCTCGATCGCGCTGTGCGCCATGTCCGCGCGCAGATAATCGGTGAGCGCCTGCCAGCCGGCGAGCACCGGCTGCTCGGATGCGCGCGCGCGGAGCAGGCGCAGCGCGGCGGCGTCCGCGATGCGGAGCGCGGCGACGGCCGCCTCGCCCATGCCGGGCACGCGCAGCAGCGCCTCCGGCTCGGCCGAGAGCAGGGGCGCGATGCCGCCGAACTCGCGCAGCAGCGCCTTGGCGAGCGGCTTGGTGTCGCGGCGCGGAATGGCGAGCGTGAGCAGATATTCGATCAGCTCATGGTCCATCAATGCGTCCGGCCCGCCTTCGATCAGGCGGCGGCGCAGGCGTGCGCGATGTCCGGCGGCGTCGGGCGATGCTTCCCCCATGAACGGAGTGCTAGGCGAGGGTGGGGGTTGGGTGCAATCGCCTCGATGAAGCCGGTCAGATGGAATTAATCGGCGCTCGCGCGTTATGGAGTGGGTCCGAGCACGGGAGAGGATGTGGCAGAGGAGGGGGAGGAGGAGCGGCGAAGCGCGAACCGTCTGCTGATCGCGGGCGCGATCGCGGGCGGGCTCGTGGTGGTGGCGCTGGGGGCGGCGTGGATCGAGCGGCGGCCGATCGTCGTCCATTTCGTGGACAACGCCCTGGCGGACAAGCATGTGCCCGCGAGCTACCGGATCACGGCGCTTGGCCCCTTCGTGCAGCGGCTGGAGAATGTCCGCATCGGCGATCCCGCGCACCCCGATCTGACGGCGAAGACGGTGGAGCTGCACCTCGTCTATGGTCTGCACGGGCCGCATCTCGTCTCGGTCAGCGCGAGCGGGGTGCGGCTGGCGGCGCGGCTGGCGAACGGCAAGGTCTCGCTGGGCGTGATCGACCGGCTGCTGCCGACGCCCAACCCCAATGCCCCCTTCGCGCTGCCGGATATGAATGTTTCGCTGCGCGATGCGCGGGTGCGGCTGACCGCGCCGCAGGGCGTGGTGAACGCGACGATCGAGGGATCGGGCAACCTCTCCGACGGTTTCGCGGGCCATGTGCTCGCCGCCGCCGCGAGCCTGAAGCCGGGCGGCTGCTCGGTCAGCGGCATGAAGGCCGACCTCCGGGTGATAGTGCGCAAGCGCGCGCCGGAGGTGAGCGGGCCGGTGGCGCTGGGCGGGATCGCCTGCCCGGCGGCGGAGGTGCGGCTCGGCCCCGGCGCGGCGACGGCGGACATGCATTTCGGCAAGACGCTCGATCACTGGCGCGGATCGCTCGACGTGAAAGGCTTCGCGGGCAAGGTCGGCCCTTCGCGGCTCGGCCCCGCGCAGGGGCATGTCACGCTGGCGGGCGACATGCGGCATATGGAGGGCGGCGCGCGGCTGGCGCTGGCGAGCCTCGATGCGCCGCAGGGGAGCGCCGAAGGGCTCACGCTCGCCGGGCCGTGGCGGCTGACGCCGGGCAAGGCCGGGCTGGTGTTTGCGGGCGATGCAAGTGCGGACCACCACAGGCTGGCGGATGCGACACGGCGCGGCATCGTCGCCCGCGCCGATGCGCTGGCGGGAACCCCTCTCGGCCCCCACGCTGTCCAGGCCGCGACGGCGGCGGCGCGGCTGGCGGGAGACGCGCGGGGGAAGGCGCACATCGCCTTCACCGTGGGCGGGGCGGCGGGGCCGGCGGCGCGGGTGCGATCGCTCGATCTTTCCGGGCCGGAAGGCGGCTTCATCCGGATCGACGGCGGCGACGGCTTCGGCTGGAACGCGCGCGACAAAGCGTGGCGGATCGACGGCGATCTGGCGATCGGCGGCGGCGGCCTGCCTGCCCTGACGGCGACGCTCCACCAGCCTCGGGCGGGCGAGCCGCTGGCCGGCGCGGCGCGGCTCCAGCCCTATGTCGCCGGGGCCGCGCGGCTGGCGATGACGCCGCTGCGCTTCGCCATGACGCCGGGCGGCGACACAAGTTTCGCGACCGTGGCGACGATCGACGGTCCGATCGGATCGGGGCGGGTGGAAGGGCTACGCCTGCCGATCGCGGGGCGGATCACGTCCGCCGGCGGGCTGGCGATCGGCGAGGGCTGCGAGGATGTCGGCCTCGGCGGCTTCGCCAGCGGCTCGATCCGCCTCGCCGCCGAGCGGGTGCGGCTGTGCGGCGCGGAGAACGGCGCGATCGTGGCGCGCGCGCCGGGCGGAGCGTTGCGCTTCGGCGCGAGCGCGGCGGACGTGCGGATCGCCGGGCGCGCCGGAAGCTCGCCGCTGACGCTGGCCGCCGACCGGATCGCGGTGGACGCGCGGGGCCTGCACGCCGCCGGGCTTTCCGCGCGGCTGGGCGCGAAGGAGCCGAGGACCGCGCTCGATATCGCACATCTCGACGGGCGCTTCGTGGGCGGCGCGATCGGGGGCGACTTCTCCGGCGCGGCCGGCCATATCGGCGCGGTTCCGCTGCTGCTTTCCGATGCGAGCGGGACATGGCGGGTGGCGGGCGGCGCGCTGACCGTCAAAGGAGGGCTGACCGTCGCCGACGCGCGGACCGATTCGCCGCGCTTCCACCCGCTCGCCGGACGCGGCGTGACGCTGACGCTGGAGAACGGCCGGATCGACGCGACCGGCGCGCTCCACGAGCCGAAAACCGGCGCGCTGGTGAGCGATGTGACGATCCGTCACGATCTGGCGAGCGGCGCGGGTTCGGCGGTGCTCGACGTGCCGGGCCTCACCTTCGGCAAGACGCTCCAGCCCGAGATGCTGACCCCGCTGACGCTCGGCGTGATCGCCAATGTGGAGGGCGCGATCGCGGGGCAAGGGCGGATCGACTGGGACGCCAGGGGCGTCACCAGCACGGGCGATTTCCACACCGACAAGATGGACCTCGCCGCCGCCTTCGGCCCGGTGAGCGGGCTGGCGGGGACGATCCATTTCTCCGATCTGCTCGGCCTCGTCACCCCGCCGCATCAGGAGGCGACGGTCGCCGAGATCAACCCCGGCGTCGCGGTTTCGAACGGGGTGGTGCATTATCAACTCGTCGGCAACGAACAGGTGAAGATCGAAGGCGCGCGCTGGCCCTTCGCGGGCGGCGAGCTGACGCTGGACCCGACCCTGCTTTCGTTCGGCAAGCCTTCCGAACGGCATCTGACCTTCCGCGTGAACGGGCTGGACGCGGCGGCGTTCGTCCAGCAGCTCGCCTTCCCCAACATCTCCGCCACCGGCACTTTCGACGGGGTGCTGCCGATGATCTTCGATCAATCGGGCGGACGGATCGAGAACGGCTTTCTGAAGGTGCGCCAGGGCGGCGGCACGCTCGCCTATGTCGGCGCGGTGAGCCAGGCCGATCTCGGCACGATGGGCAAGATGGCCTTCGACGCGCTGAAGGCGATTCGCTATCAGGCGCTCACCATCACGCTCTACGGGCGGCTCGACGGCGAGATCGTCAGCCGCGTGCAGTTCCGCGGCGTGCACCAGGCGACGGGGGACGACAGCCTGGTGGCCCGCGCGATCCGGGGCCTGCCCTTCCGATTCAACATCACCATCCGGGCGCCCTTCCGGGGGCTGCTGAGCTCCGCGCGGGCCTTCGTGGACCCCGCGATCCTGCTCAAATCCGCCGGGCCTGTGGACATTCAGCCTGCCGAAAGCGAGACTGTGCGATGAAGGATGCGAAACGAATGACGAGAGGCGGCGTTACGATCGGGCGCACGGCGCTCCTGGGATTGATCGCGGGCGTTCCCGCCGGCTGCGTTTCGGTGAAGGCGCCGGACAAGCCGATCGAGATCAACCTCAACATCAATGTGAAGCAGGAGGTCGTCGTCAGCCTCAAGAAAGACGCCGAGGACTTCATCGCCAACAATCCGGAGCTGTTCCCGAAATGAAGCGCATATCCAAGATCGCCCTGATAATGACGGCCGGCGCGGCGCTGGGGCTGACGGCCGCCGCCGCTTACGCGCAGGCCAATGATCCGCAGGTGGAGCAGGCGATCGCCTCCGGCGCGGTGGGCGAGCAGGCCGACGGCTATCTGGGCTTCGCCAAGCCGCCCTCGGCCTCGCTGCGCGCCAAGGTGGACGCGATCAACATCAAGCGGCGCGAGGGCTACACCAAGGTCGCGCAATCCAAGAATGTGCCGATCGAAGCCTTCGCCGCCTCGATCGGGTGCAAATTGCTCTCCAACCTCAAGCCCGGCCAGGCCTATAGCGTGGCCAAGGGCGTATGGGCGGTGAAGGGCAGCGCGCCCGTCGATCTGCCGCAGCAGTGCGGGTGAGTTTCCTCTGATCCATTGTCCCTCCGCCGATTTCGGACGCTGCGATAGGATGACGGCGGAGGGGAGCGGTTGACTCCTCCACCCCCCCCACTTAAGGGGATGCCACCGAGCGGCGTAGCCGCAGGATGAGACGCGCCATGCCAGCGGGATGCCCGGCCGGCAGCGGCGCGTTTTCAATAAGTTTTTTCCGGGGGTCGATTTTGACGGACGGGCGCCGCAACGAGGGAGAGGAACTGGATCGCCGCATCGCGCAGGCGAAACAGGCTCACACGCGTCCCGCCGCCGCTCCTCATCACTTTGCGGGCGAAGGCGCTGCCGAGAACAAGGGCTGGGCGGTCGGCATCGAGTTCGTCGGCTCGGTGCTGGTCTGCGCCTTCATCGGCTGGCTGATCGACACATGGGCCGGCACCGCGCCCTGGATCATGATCGTCTTCCTGGCGCTCGGCTTCGCGGCCGGTTTGCGCCGGGCGATCAAGACGTCTCGGGATTTCGACACCGATCCTACCAACGACCGTCACTAGAGGCGATCCGATGGCGAGCAACAACCCGATGGAGCAGTTCACGATCGTGACTCTCCACCCGCTGAGCGCGGCGGGATATAATATCTCCTTCACCAATTCCGCTTTGTGGATGGTGGTCGCGCTGGTGATCGTCGCCGCCTTCCTGTTCGCAGGCACCTTCCGGCCGAAGCTGATCCCCGGCCGGATGCAGGCGGCGGTGGAGGCCTGCTACGATTTCTCGCGCGCCATCGTGGACGAGAATATCGGGCCGAACGGCCGGCGCTTCACGCCGCTGATCTTCTCGATCTTCATCTTCGTGCTGGCGTTGAACCTGCTCGGCCTGATCCCGTGGGTGGGCTCGTTCGTGCCGACCAGCCATGTCGCCGTCACCTTCGCGCTCGCCGTGATCGTGTTCTCGACGGTGCTGCTGGTCGGCTTCATCAAGCACGGCCTGCATTTTCTGACCTTCTTCTGGCCCAAGGGGATGAACATCGGCCTTGCGCTGTTCATCATGCCGATCGAGGTCATCAGCTTCTTCGTGCGGCCCTTCACGCTGGCGATCCGGCTGTTCGCGAACATGACGGCGGGCCATGTGCTGCTGAAGGTGTTCGGCACCTTCGTGGTGGCGCTGGGCTCGTTCAGCGCGGTGCCCTATGTTTTCGGCGTCGCGCCGCTGCTGGTGAACATCGCACTGGCGGCGCTCGAACTGCTGATCGCGCTGATCCAGGCCTATGTGTTCGCGCTTCTTTCGGCGATCTATCTCAACGACGCGATCAACCTCCACTAAACCCGTCAAACGAAAAAGGACTTCAATCATGGATCCAGCAGCAGCTCGTTTCATCGGCGCCGGCCTCGCGGCGATCGGCGCGGGTCTCGCCGGCATCGGCGTGGGCTATGTGTTCGGCAGCCATCTGCTCGGCGCGTTCCGCAATCCCGAGGCCGAGCCCCGCATCTCCGGCCGCATGTTCCTGGGCTTCGCCGTGGTCGAGGCGCTGGGCCTGATCGCGGCGGTCGTCTCGCTCTACCTCGCCTTCGCGTCCTAAGCCGAAGGCGCTCGGGAGCACCGCCCATGCCTCAATTCGAAGCGGCGAACTTTCTGCCACAGATCGTGTGGCTGATCGCGGTGTTCGCCGTGCTCTACTTCGGCATCGTCGGCGCGACGCTGCCGAGGCTGGGGCGCGCGATCGCGGCGCGCGAGCATAAGCGGCACGGCGACATCTTCGCCGCCGAGCGCGCCAAGAAGGACTCGGACGGCATCCACGATGCCTATGAAGCCGAAATGGCGCAGGCCCACGCCCGCGCGCACGCGACCGTGAACGAGGCCAAGGCCGAAGTGGCGCGCGAGACGGAAGGCCGCCTCGCCGAAGCCGGCGCCGCGCTGGACGTCAAGGCGAAGGAGGCCGCCGCCGCGCTCGACAAGGCGCGGACGGCGGCGCTCGGCGAGATCGAGCGCATCGCCGCCGAGGCGGCCGGCCAGATCGTCGAGCGGCTGACCGGCGGCCGCCCCGACGACGAGTCCGCCCGCGACGCCGTGCGCGACGCGCTCGCGGCCTGAGGGAGCAGACGCTATGGAGCATGAGCCGACGCTTCTCCACCTCACCGCCGAGGGGTGGGTCTATGTCGCCATCACCATCTTCCTGATCCTGCTGCTGACCAAGTTCAAAGCGCCCAGCCTGATCGCGGGCGCGCTCGACAAGCGCATCGCGGACACGCGCCGCGCGCTCGACGAGGCGCGGGAGCTGCGCGAGGAGGCGGAAGCCTATCTGGCCGACGCCAAGGCGCGCGCGGCCGCCGCGCACAAGGACGCCGAGGGCATCCTTGCCCACGCCAAGGTGGAGGCCAGGCAGATCGTCGAGCAGGCGCGCGCCGACGCCGATCTGCTGATCGAGCGGCGCGGCAAGATGGCCGAGGACAAGATCGCCGCCGCCGAACGATCGGCGCTGGCCGACGTCCGCGCCAGGGCCGCGACCGCCGCCACCGAGGCCGCCGCCAGGCTGATCGCGGTGCGCCACGACGCGGCGGCGGACCGCAGGCTGATCGAAGAAACCATCGCCGGGCTGGGCTGAGCGGGAACGGAAGATCCGTGCTCCTGCGAAAGCAGGAACCCAGGGCCGCACGCGCATCGCCTGGAACTCCGTGCTCCTGCTTTCGCAGGAGCACTGGCGGGTAGCGATCAGCAATTCATCGCACGCCGCTTGGGCCGACGCCTTCCGCTTGCTAGGCTCCCGCATCCTCGGAAGGGAGATGCGCGATGTCCGTCCTTCTGCTGGCCGTCTTCCTGGCCGCGCCTCAGCCTCAGCCGCTGATCGGAACATGGATTCGCGATCGATCGCCCGCGATCGATCGCATGGATGCCGCCCGGCCGCCGACGCTGACGATCACGCCGGACGCGATGCTGTTCGCGCAGGGGCGGCAGCTCACCGACAGCAAGCGCGTCACCCGCTTCGATACCGAGGAGAAGGGGGACAGGAACGGCAAGGGCCGGGTAATCGCGGTGGAGACGGGCGACGGCCCCGCCTGGCGCTTCCGATTCACCGACAAGGACCATATCTGCCGTGTGCGGGACGAGCGAAGCCGCATGCCGACTCTGGGCGAGAAACCGCAATGCTGGAGAAGGACGACACCGGAAAAGGCGGCGCGAAACCCTGAGTTTTGACGGCGGCTCCTAGGCCGCCTTATGCCAGCAGACCACGCGGTCACGGCCGTCGGCCTTGGCGTCGTAGAGAGCGTGGTCGGCGCGGTCGATGAGGGCCTGCGCATCCTCTTCACCCTCGAGCGCGGTGACGCCGAGTGAGAGGGTGATGCGTCCCACTTCCTGATCGGAGGTGCGGGTGCGCAGCGTGCGGCTGGCGATATCGCGGCGGAAGCGTTCGGCGGCCGCCGTCGCCTCCCGCGCGCCGTCGCCGGGCACCACCGTCACGAACTCCTCGCCGCCCCAGCGCGCCACGAAACCGCGTCCGTGGAAGAATTGCTCCAGCCGCTGCGCCACCAGCCGCAGCACCTCGTCGCCCATGCGATGCCCGAAGCTGTCGTTGAAGCGCTTGAAATGATCGATATCGAGGAAGATCAGGCTGAGCGGCCGATCCTCGTTTCTGGCGCGCAGGATCTGGGCGTCGAGATAATCGATGC
>DASSTK010000224.1:0-3946 GCA_035707945.1 Sphingomonas sp. | reverse complement strand
TGCTGGCTTTTCATGGTGTTGACATCCCCGTCGAGCAATTCGCCGAGGCTGCGTTCGCCGAAATCCACCTCCTCTACGGGCACGTCCTCCCGCCCCTCCGCCTTGCCTTCCGCCGTGGAGATCGAACCGAAGGCGTCGTTGCCGTAGGCGTAATAATGCACGTCATAGTGGCAGCGATTGGGATCGTCCGCGTGGGGGCGCAGGCGGTGGAACAACAGGCCGTCCGCCAGCATCCCCGCCGCGAAGTTGGGAAACACGACATAGTGATGGCTGTCGGTCAGTTGGCTGTCCGACATCTCCGCATAATGCGTGTGGCCCCGCCCCGGGCCGAGCCGCCGCTTGGCTTCCTGCAACGCCTTGCGGGTGCCGCGGGGATCGTCCGCGAAATCGGCCGGATCGAGATCCCACCGCCTGAGCTCCTCGGCGAGCTGCGGCCCGATCGCCGGCGCGCCGCTCTCCAGATGGCGTGAGGAAGGCAGCCCCGCCTTCATCCGCAGGCGCGTGTGCCCCTGATCGAACACATCGCATTCGATCTCGCGGAAATCATCCTCCAGATAATCGAGGAAGGGCGCATGGACGGTGGCGAAGTGATAGACTTCGCTGAAATTGTCGATCAGCCCCTTCCAGTTGCTCGGCAGGTTGACGGTGAGCGCCTGCACCCGAACCATCCGCTCGATCGGATAGGGCTGCCAATCGTCCCAGATCGGCCCGAGATATTCGCGCAGGCTTTGCGCGTCCGGGTCCATGTTGATGAAGACGAAGCTCTTGAAGACCTCGCAGCGCAGCTCTGCGAGCCGCAGCCGGGCGCAAGGCGAGCCCTGGGAAAAGTTCGCCTCGTCCTGCACCGCTTCCAGCGCGCCGTCGATCCCCCAGCGCCAGCTATGATAATCGCAGGTGAAGCTCGGCTGGCTGCCCTCGCGATGCTGGACCAGCCGGTTCCCGCGGTGCTGGCAGACATTGTAGAAGGCGCGGATCGAGCCGTCCTGCTGCCGCACGACGAGGATGCTCTCGCGGCCGATCTCGAAGGTGTAGTAATCGCCCGCCTCCGGAATCTCGTTGGCGCGGCCGGTGACGAGCCAGGTCCGCGCGAACACCCGCTCGAACTCGCGCGCGGCGTAATCCTGTGACACATAGCGTTCGCGGCCGAGCGCGCCCGTTTTGCGACACGGGAAGATATCCCGCACGAAATGTTCGGCGATCGAGTCCGGCCGCGAAGCAAGCTGGTTCATCCCATCCTCCTCACGCCGCCATCTCTGCATGGTCGTCGAGCGGCATCAGCCGCCAGGTCCGCCGCGCGAACAGCCAGCGCCCGCCGCGCCTGACCAGTTCGTCGTCATATTGGCCCTTGAGGTGGAGGGTGCGGCCGTTCCCGTCGGCGAAGGCCTCGATCGAATAGGATCGAACCGTCGCGCTATCCCCTTCCACCGCCATGCCGCCCAGCGTGGAAACGAAGGAAAAGGCCCAGGGCGCATCGGCTGGGCCATGATATTGGGCCATCATCTCCACCCAGGAGGAGACGATCCGATCCTTGCCGGCAAGCTCACCCCCCGCGCCGAGATCGGGCATCGACCAGCGGCTGTCCTCGTCCCACAGCGCCGCCCAGGCCTCCGCGTCGCGTCGCGTCACCGCGTCGGCATAGCTTTCGATCAGCTCGCGCACCGCGATTCGATCCTCGAGCGGCCCGGTAAACGCCATCCTCACCCTCCTGTCTCGGGGGCAGGAGTGTAACGATCGTTACATCGCGACGGACCTAGCCTTAGTGACGGGCCGCCCGCAGCGCCTCGATTTCAGCTTGGAGGTGATTCCTCTGGCGTTCCGCGTCCCAGCGTTCCGGATCGAATACGCCCTGCGTGGCGATGCCGACGAGGATGGTGAGCAGCCGATCCGCCTCGAACGACCAGTCATGGTCCTCCCCCGCGCCCGCGCCTTCGCAGATCGCCAGCATATGCTCGATCAGTCCACGCATCTGGTGCGCGCGCGTCACCTGCGCGTCCCGGAACTCCGGATCTTCCGCGATCTTGCCCCAGAAGGCCAGCCAGATCTGCCAATACATCCGTCGCTCGTCATCGATCGGCAAAATGGCTTCGAGCGCGGCCGCCAGAGTCTTGCCCTCCGCCAACGCCGCTTCGCACGCGGCGAGCGCGCGCCCGGAGAACTCGTTGAAAACGAGCAGCAGCAACTCATGCTTGTTGCTGAAGTGATGTGAGACGATGCGCGTGCTGCATCCCGCTTCCCGCGCCACCTCGCGCACGGTCACGGCCTCCAGCCCGGCGCGCGCGAGCAGGCGGCCCGCGATGTCGCAAACCTGTCGACGACGATCCTCGCTGTTGCTGCGCGGCATATTTCCCCTTTCGGCCTATCGCTAATCGCCTCCGCCTTGGAACGGCAAGGCACATCCGTGAACTCTGGCCAATTGAGGAGGCGACAAGCATCCGGCCTGCGGTATCAGGGCAGGAAAATATACAAGGAGACAGACGTGGAGTTGAACGGATCGGCCGCGCTCGTCACGGGCGGCGCATCGGGTCTGGGTGGAGCGACGGCGGCCATGCTGGCGTCTCGCGGCGCCAGGGTGACGATTCTGGACGTGAACGCCGAGGCCGGGGAGGCGCACGCCGCCGCGATCGGCGGCCGATTCGTCAAGGCGGACGTGACCAGCGAGGCGGAGGTGGCGGCCGCACTCGATCAGGCGGAATGGGCGCACGGCGTAGCGCGGATACTCGTCAACTGCGCCGGCGTCGCACCCGCGATCAAGACCGTCTCCAAGGAAGGTAAGGCGCATCCGCTGGACGCTTTTCGCAAGGCGATCGAGATCAACCTGATCGGCACCTACAATCTGATCGCCCAGTTCGCCGCCCGGCTGAGCGCGGCCGAACCGATTGGGGAGGAGCGCGGGGTTATCGTCAACACCGCCTCGGTCGCCGCCTATGACGGGCAGATCGGGCAGGCGGCCTCCGCGGCCTCGAAGGGCGGTGTGGTGGGGCTCACCCTGCCGGTCGCGCGCGATCTCGCCCAGCACAGGATCCGGGTGATGACGATCGCGCCGGGCATCTTCCTCACGCCCATGCTGATGGGGCTGCCCCAGGCGGCGCAGGACAGCCTCGGCACGCAGGTTCCGCATCCGAGCCGCCTCGGCCGGCCCGAGGAATATGCCCAGCTTGTCGAGAGCATCATCGCCAACCCGATGCTCAACGGCGAGGTGATCCGCCTCGACGGCGCGATCCGGATGGCGCCGCGATGAGCGGCGTCGGCATGGAGCGCGCCGCCGCCATCGCGGAGCGGGTCGAGGCGTTCGTTCGCGAGGTCGTGATCCCTTACGAGCAGGACGATCGCCGCACGCCGCACGGCCCCACGGACGAGCTTGTCCAGGAAATGCGCGGCAAGGCGCGCGCGGCGGGAGTGCTCACGCCTCACATCCTGCCCGACGGCGGCCATCTCAGCCAGCGCGAGACGGCGCTGGTGCTGCGCAAGACCGGGCTCTCCCTGCTGGGGCCGCTCGCCTGCAACACCATGGCCCCGGACGAGGGCAATATGTATTTGCTGGGCCAGGTCGCCAGTTCCGCACAGAAGACGCGGTTCCTCGCGCCGCTCGTCAGCGGCGAGGCGCGTTCGGCCTTCTTCATGACCGAACCGGCCGAGGAGGAAGGCGCGGGCTCCGATCCTTCGATGATGAAGACGGTCTGCCGCCGGGATGGCGACCATTGGGTGATCGACGGTCGCAAGGCGTTCATCACCGGCGCGGACGGGGCGAGGGTCGGCATCGTCATGGCGAAGTCGGAGGACGGCGCCTGCATGTTCCTGGTCGATCTGCCGGACCATGCGATCCGCATCGAGCGCGTGCTCGACACGATCGACGGATCGATGCCCGGCGGCCATTCGGTGATCGCGATCGAGGGGCTGCGCGTGCCCGCCGATCAGATGCTCGGGCAATCGGGCGAAGGCTTCCGCT
>DASSTK010000223.1:0-2713 GCA_035707945.1 Sphingomonas sp. | reverse complement strand
AGCGCTGGCTCGACGCGGTGCTGAAGCGCTACGCCGCCAAGGTCCGCAACGAGCGCCACCTGCGCCGCAGCGGGCATGTCGTCGCCGCCGATTATACGCTGCGCCAGCTCACGCATATCGAGCTGATCCTCGACATCGGCGGACGAAGCCAGGCGATGATCGAGACGCTCACCACCGTGCTCGGCGAGGACGGCCGTCGGAAGGAGCTCTACGCCAGCCCGTTCAGCGAATATGCCGACACGCTGCGCCGCCTCGCCTGGCACGATGCCGGCGAGCCGGAGCGCCCGCCGCTCGACTTCCCCGAGCACGCGCCCCACACGGCCATGACGGGCGGCCCCGACCATGCCGAGCGCGACGCCGCGCGGCGCGAGGCGGAGGAAGCGATGGCCGCCGCGCAGGCCAAATGGGAAGCCGCCGCCCGCCCCGACAGCTGGGCCGAATGGAAGCAGGCGCACGGCATCGGCGAAGCGACCTGACCGCCAACCGCCCGACGCCGCATCTCCCTCCGTTCGCCCTGAGCGAAGTCGAAGGGCGCATGGCAAGCCAATCCCCGCCCCCGGTCGAAGCGCGATCGACGCCCCCCGCCCCGCTCGCGCCGAGCGAAGCCTGTCCCGAGCGAAGCCGAGGGATCGAAGCACGCCTCCACCTCCGCCCGGACCCCGCATCCCCCTCCGTTCGCCCTGAGCGAAGTCGAAGGGCCTATGCCCGTCCCCGCGCCCGCACGCGCCGCACCCTTTCCGCTTGCGAACGCCCACCGCTGCCCCGATACCGATCCCGGTCAGGGAGAGGCCCGCCCATGCATCGTTGGCGGAACACGGTTGCGCTCGCGGCACTGCTGTCATGCTCCGTCGCGCTCGCCGGCGCCGGGCTGCGGCCCCAGGACGACGGCGACATCGTCGTCACCGGCGAGCGGCCGCATATCGAGGCGGGGCTATGGCATTTCACCCTCTGGCCTTCGCACGGCTTCACCGGAGGCGCGGGCCACCGCCGGCAGATGACGACGCGCGGGCATCAATGGGACATCTGCGTGTCCGATGCGGCGTTCGAGACGACGGTGGCGCGCTTTCTCGGCGGCGACATGGGCCAGATTGCCGGCGCCATTTGCTCGAGCATGCGCGTGCACGTCGCCAAAGGCGAGCTTGCCGCCAGCGTGCGCTGCACCTCGCATTCACCCGGCGCGGGCACGATCGTCGCCTCCGACATGACCCGCCGCTATCATGGCGAGCTTGGCCCGACGAAGGTCGTCGTCTCGATCGGGACGGTCTTCGAAACCGACGGCGAGCGGACCGGCGAGCTCGACGGCAAGCTGACCGCCGAGCGCGTGGGCGAATGCCCCTCGGCCGCGCCCGCGCCCGCCGCCGCCCGGCCGCCGATCGCACCCGTCACGACAAAGCTCGTCCCGCCGCCCGCCGCCGAACCGGCGCCGGAGCCCGAAACCCGGCCGGCACCGTCCGCCGCCCCGCAGGCCGCGCCGTCCGACGGGCAGTCCCCGGACGACATCGTCGTCGTCGCGCGCAAGCTCAGGAAGCTCCGTCTCCACTTCGCGAGCGACGGCCGCCGTTTCTCATGGTGCCATGCCGACATCTCGAGCGGCGATCCGCGCCTCGACCGCATCGGCTGCGCCATCGTCCGCGCCTGTGTCGAGCAGGGTTATGACGACCAGGACTCGGCGCTCGAATGTTTCGACCGCAAGGTCGCGACGCTGGAGGACGATCCTCGCCGCCCCGCCGGGAAACAGAGCGACGGACGTTAGATCCGAACCGTCCGCCCTGAGCGCCGATTTCCGGCACCATCCCGGGCTCGACCCGGGATCCGGCGTAACAGGCGATGTCGCTCATGACCCTGGATGCCGGATCGAGTTCGGCATGACGGGAAGGAAAACAGACCGAACCGTTGAATATCGATCCATTCCGGGCCTTCGCCGCCCGGCGCCGGCGGCCGGGAAACCGTCCTATTCCTCGCCCATTCTCAGCGCGGCGATGAACGCCTCCTGCGGGATGCTCACGGAGCCGTATTCCCGCATCCGCTTCTTGCCTTCCTTCTGTTTTTCCAGCAGCTTGCGCTTGCGAGTTGCGTCACCGCCGTAGCATTTCGCCGTAACGTCCTTGCGCAGCGCCGCAATCGTCTCGCGCGCGATCACCTTGCCGCCGATCGCCGCCTGGATCGGGATCTTGAACAGGTGGCGCGGGATCAGGTCCTTCAGCCGTTCGCACATCCCCCTCCCCCGGCTCTCGGCGGTCGAGCGGTGGACGATCATGCTGAGCGCGTCGACCGGCTCGTTGTTCACCAGGATCGACATCTTGACCAGGTCGCCTTCGCGATAGCCGATCTGGTGATAGTCGAAGCTCGCATAGCCGCGGCTGATCGATTTGAGGCGATCGTAAAAGTCGAACACCACTTCATTGAGCGGCAGTTCATAGGTCACCTGCGCGCGGCCGGCGACATAGGTCAGGTTCTTCTGGATGCCGCGCCGGTCCTGGCAGAGCTTGAGGATGCTGCCGAGATATTCGTCGGGGCAATAGATCACCGCCTCGATCCACGGCTCGGCGATCGATTCGATCTTGTTGGGATCGGGCATGTCGGCCGGATTGTGCAGCTCAATATGGCCGCCGCCATGCGTCAGCTCGATCTGATAGACGACGCTCGGCGCGGTGGTGATGATGTCGAGATCGTATTCGCGCGTCAGCCGCTCCTGGATGATCTCCAGATGGAG